>JAFTSR010000076.1 GCA_017467225.1 Clostridia bacterium
ACCCCCGCCGCAGCTCTCGGCTCCTGCCGCCATAAGCTGCCCAAGACCGATGATCCCAGCGGCGAGGAAACCTACGCTAAGATCATCGAAATTTTTAAGAAATACGATATCCGTACCTTCTTTTATATCGGCGGCAACGACTCCATGGATACCGTCGCCAAGCTGTCCGTCTATACAGAGAGAGTCGGCTATCCCATGACGCTGATCGGCGTGCCCAAAACCATTGATAACGACCTGATGGGCACCGACCATACCCCCGGCTTCGGCTCGGCTGCCAAGTTCGTCGCAACGGTCACCCGTGAGATTGTCTTTGACTGTGCCGTCTATACCGTGCCGGCCGTGACCATCGTTGAGATCATGGGCCGTGACGCCGGCTGGCTGACTGCCGCCTCTGCCATCGGTCGCATTGTCGATGGCATCGCGCCCGATTACGTTTACCTGCCCGAGGTTGATTTCTCCATGGAGGGTTTTATCTCCGACGTTCGCGCGGCGCTGCAGAAGCACCCGAACGTGGTCATTGCCATCTCCGAGGGCATTCACTTGGCCGACGGTACGCCCGTGGGTGCATCGTCTGCCGCAGGGCTTGACGCCTTCGGTCACGTGCAGCTGGGCGGTGCCGGCAAGACGCTGGAATACGCCGTCCGCGAGCAGATCGGCTGCAAAGTGCGCTCCATTGAGCTCAATCTTCCGCAGCGCTGCGGCGCACATCTGCTCAGCGCGACCGACATTGAAGAATCGCTGCGCACCGGCGAAGGTGCTGTGGAAGCCGCCGCGCAGGGTGTCAGCGGTGAGATGATGACCATCGATCGCGTGGCAGACGAGCCGTATCGTACCGAGATCGGTCACAAGCCGGTCGCTGCCATTGCCAATCAGGTGCGTCACGTGGATGCCGCCTATATCAACGATGCTCACAACAACGTCACCGACGCGTGCTGCCGCTACCTCGCACCCATCATCAAGGGCGAGATTTCGCTGCCCTACGCAGGCGGCGTGCCCAAGTTCTATCGGTTTGACTGAATAAAAGCTGTTTTTCCCTCTCAGTCGCGTTCCGCGACAGCTCTCCCGAAGGGCGAGCCTTACGTAAGCCTCTCCCCGTGGGAGAGGTGGCGGCGAAGCCGACGGAGAGGGTAAAAGGCAATCAACACACAGAACAGAGGAGGTATCCTATGAACCTACGTCCCGTCCGCGCCGGCGTGATGTTCGCGCTGATCTGCCACGTGATCACCTGGCTGGCGCTGGGTATTCCCACTTATTTCGGCTATGGAGATGGCGGCTTGACGGTGTCCCTTGTGCTGCTTGCGCTGCACGTCGTGCTGCTGGCCGGCCTCAATCATTGCGCGCATTTTACCGCCGATACCTTCAAGCGCGGATTGCATTTTTCTGTGGCATATGCTATCATGTGTGTGGCCTTGCTGATTGGGGAAACCGTCTTGGTCGCGACAGCTCCGCTTGCCAAGCTGGATCCTCACACGGGAATGCTACCGGGACTTGGCTATATCGTTTTTTGGGGCGCGTGGCTGGTTGCCTTTGCTGCCGATGTTATTTTGCTGCTCATACAGAGCCTTGTGTGGGGCTGTCGCGCACGCAAGGAAAATAAAAGACTACAAATTTTGAGAGGTGTTCCTATGAAAAAAATTGCCGTAATCACCGGTGCGTCGTCGGGCATGGGTCGTGACTTTGCCCGTCAGCTGGACGCGCAGCAGGAATTTGACGAAATCTGGCTGATCGCCCGTCGCCGCGAGCGACTGGAGGAAATGGCAAGCGAGCTGCGCGCGCCCGTCCGCGCCATCGCGCTTGATCTGACAAAGGAAGAGAGCATTGCCGAGTATTCCGCGCTGCTGGCTGCGGAAAATCCTCGCATTGCCGTGCTGGTCAACGCCGCAGGCTACGGCCGCTTCGGTAAATTTGAGGATTTCTCGCTGGAGGATAACTACCGCATGATCGACCTCAACACCAAGGCGCTGGTTGGTATGACGCTGGCGTCGCTGCCTTGCCTTGGCGAGGGTAGCCAGATCTATCAGCTGGGCTCGATGTCCTCGTTCCAGCCCGTACCGTATATCAACACCTACGGCGCAACCAAGGCGTTTGTGCTGTCCTTCACCCGTGCACTGAACGTCGAGTGGAAGGCACGCGGCATTCGTCAGATGGCGGTCTGCCCGCACTGGGTCAAGACCGAGTTCTTCGACCACGCCGTCAAGGATGATACCATCTGCTACTACAACAAGTTCTACACCTCCGAGGAGGTCGTCACGCGTGCCCTGCGCGATATGAAGCGCGGACGTGACGTTTCCATCTGTGGCTTCTCAGCACGTGCGCAGGCGTTCGGCGTCAAAATGCTGCCCCACAAGCTGATCATGAAGATCTGGTGCAAGCAGCAGAAGAAGTAAGGAAATATAAGAATGCGAGGGGGAAAACTTCTTGAAAGAAGTTTTCCCCCTCGCGCTCCCTCTTTCAAGAACTTTGGAAAAGGGGATTTTTGCTGGCAAGGTGGGAAACAGCTGAATTTTTCAAATAACACGCTGCATTTGTTGCTTTTATACAAATACAAGGAAAGTGTTTTATGCAAAACACAGAAAAAATGACCGCAGCACGATTGCATTGTTGACAAAGAAAAAATATTTTGCTATAATGAATGTACAAATCGACACAAGGAAAGGAGTATCCGATATGAAAAAACAATTTCACACCTTTGTATTTTTGATTACACTTGCGCTTTTGACGCTGCTTTGGCTTTCCAGCTGCGCCGATATACCGGACACGCCCGACCGAATATTGGATGAGCGTGAGGATTCCTCCCCGTCCGATCCGCCTGCAGAAACGCCTGTGGAAACGCCCGTGGAAACGCCGCGATACTATGTGAGCGCGCAGCGCGACCCGTCTGTCGAGTACATCACATGCAAGAAAACGCAGTATTCTGCCGAGAAGCAAGCAATTTTAGACCAATATTATGATCAAATGGTGCTTGAATTTCCAGAGTTTGGCGAGATCCCACGGGAAATGCTTCAGGAGGAAATTTCCGAGGATAAGCTTTTTAAGATAAGATTCACCTTTTATTTCGGCGGGCGTCCCACCGGCTGCCGCTGTACCTTTAGCAGAGAGCCGCGCGCAAAGCAGGGTAAGTGGGAGCTGGAGGAGGATGAATTCAAAAAATTCTATCAAAGCGGTTTGACTTCAGATCAGATGGCAGAACTTCAGAAGATGGTTCGCTCGCAGATCAATGAGCGTATTGAAAAGTACAAATTGGACAAAAACGACAGGCCTTCGGGTATGTATTTATACGTCGTTAACGGTGAACCGTGTGCCCAGGAGGAGAGTATTGCCGATGTAACGGCACTCACGACCAAGGAATTCGGCTGTGGTGATCATGCTCACCTGTTCGGTACGGTGATTCTTGACGTCGAGACAGAATGATAACGCATTGCTCCGAAAAAACGGAAAATGAAAAGAGAAGAGCTCTTGAAAAAAGACGCTCTTCTCTTGTTTATAAAAGTTTTCGAAAATTCCAAAGAACCTTTTTTCAAAAAGGTTTCAAGCGGGTGCGCGAGGGCAGCGCCCTCGCCTTCATCCTTCTTCACTCCCCGAGCGTTGCGCGGAGCTTTTTGCGGATGCGGTAGATGGCGTTGTGAACGGATTTTTCGTCCTTATTGACGGCGTGTGCGATGGCGGCGGTCGGCTGACCGATGATGTACAGCCGCCAGATGCGATTCTCCAAGGGGGAGAGCGCCGCCTCAATCTGCGCGTACAGCGCGTTGAATTTTTCCTGCTCGATCAGATGCTCCGAGGGGTCGGGATATTCGTCTGCGCGCTCGTCCAGTGCCTCCAGAGGAAGCAACGGCGCGCGGGTGAGGTGCTTCATGCTGCGCATGGCGCTGTACAGCCCGTTGTCAATGCAGATCTTGGCGTAAAGTCCGAATTCCACCTCGTGCTGCTCGGCATCGTAATGCATCAGCGCCCGGTGAAAGGAAACGTACGCCTCCTGGCGCAGATCCTCCACGTCCTGCTCGGTCATGTTGACCGTGCGGATACGGGCGAGGCGCGACTCAATCAGCGGCGAGTAACGGGAAAGCAGCGTGGCAAAGCTCTCCTGGTCGCCGGCCTTGGCGTAGGCAAGCAGCGAGGTCAGCTCCCGTGCCCGGCTTTGTGCGTGCTTATTCATACTTCACACCCGTCAGGAGAACAGACAGTTGACGTTGCCCGAAAGCAGCGCCCACATGCCCTTGTACATGGCCTCAGGACGCTCGCGGAAGTTGCGCTCCATCTGTTGCGCGCGCGCTAGGCAGTCGCAATGGATCGCCGCGCTGCACAGCTGGCGTCCCTGTTCCTCCATAGTGAAGGAGAATTCTGCCGAACCGTCGGGATTGAGGCGGACGGCGCAGTCGGTCTTGACGCCGCGGCGCTTGAAATCAAGATAGCGCAAGGCACAGCGCAGGCTTTCGTCAAGCACGACCGGCAAAAGATCGGAATGCAGCTGCTGCGCCACGTGGCGTCCCTGCGGCGAGACGGTGTAGGTCGGCTGACCGTTTTCCTCTCCCACGGGGATGATCAAGGAGTTGTCCAAAAGCTCGTAAAAGCACTCGGAAAAATCCAGGTACATGACGTAGTCGGTTTCCATGATCATATCGTTGAGCGTGACAAAGGTCACGGGAATTTGAATATTCTGAAGCAGGTACAGGATAAAAACCTTGGTGTTTCGCTTGCCACCCAGTACACTTGGCATAAAAAATCACTCCTTTTTTGCGTCTTTCTTATATCATACCACATTCTTTCAAATTTTTCAAGAAAATGTTTGCAATTTTCTAAAAAATATGGTATAATGTATTCGTATTACTTTACGCATTTTTGATCGGCGCGCCCGGACGTGCCGGAAAGGACACTTACCATGCTTAAAATTGCTTTGCTTGGCTTTGGCGTTGTCGGTAGCGGCACCGCAGAGGTGATCACACAAAATCAGGATCGCATCCGTCGCGCAACGGGCGACGGCATCGAGATTAAGTATATTCTCGATCTGCGCGAATTTCCCGACAGTCCCTTTGCCGACCGCATCGTCCATGACTATAATATCATTCTGAACGATCCCGAAATTACCCTGGTTGCCGAAATGATGGGCGGCTCTCACCCGGCCTACGATTTCACCAAGGCAGCGCTGCTTGCAGGCAAGAGCGTGGTTACCTCCAACAAGGAGGTTGTGGCCAAGTTCGGCACCGAGCTTTTGCAGATTGCTGACGAAAAGGGTGTTCACTATCTGTTCGAGGCAAGCGTCGGCGGCGGTATCCCCGTGCTGCGTCCCCTGTCTCACGACCTGGTTTCCAACCGCGTCAAGTCGATCAACGGTATCCTCAACGGTACCACCAACTATATTCTGACCCGCATGGTCGAGGATGGCATTTCCTTTGAGGAGGCACTCGCCGAGGCGCAAGAAAAGGGCTACGCCGAGCGCGATCCCAGCGCCGACGTGGACGGCCACGATGCTGCGCGTAAGATCGTCATCCTCTCTGCCATGGCGTACGGCGTGCGCTCCAATCCCGATCTGATCTCGGTGCAGGGCCTGCGTGGGGTCA
>JAFTSR010000077.1 GCA_017467225.1 Clostridia bacterium
AGGCGTAGCCCGGCCGCCGGCTGCGCTCGGCGTACAGCTTGATCAGATCCTTGGCGATATCTTTGACCGAGGCCTTGGCCTTAGCCTTGGCACGGTTCCAGGAATCCCCCGTCAGCTTGGAAAGCTTGATCAAGCCGTCATCGGCATGCGCGCCGATATATTTGGAAACCTTATCCAGCTTTTCGGTAGGCAGGAAAAGCTTGTCGCTGCCTGCGTATTGGATGCCGATATAGTCGCGCGTGGAGCCGGCGGTATTGAGTGTTTCAATGCCGGTGTAGCGTCCGATACCGTAGTCCTCATGCACCACCAGATCGCCGACCGTCAGCTCGGCATACGAGAGAATGGCACGGGTGGCGGCATCCTTTTTCTTCTTTTTGCTTTTAATTTTACCGCTGTTGACCACATTTCCGGCACGGGTCTGTGGTGCGGTGGAAAGTACGGCAATGCGAGGAGAAACCAGCTCAAATCCCTGCAGATATTCCTGCCAGATGACGCACACCTCGCCTGCGCGCACATCCTTGTTTTCGGTTTCAAGATAAGCGAGATAGCCCTTATCACGCAGCAGACCGCACAGATTTTTGGCCGCGGTTTCATTTTCCGCTAAAAGAAGAACCTTGTATTTTCTGTCAAGATAACTGCTCAGATCCTCAAAAAGCAAATTGTAATTCTCGCCGAAGGAAACCATCTGCTTGGAGCGGAAGCCGAACATACCTGCAAGTCTTTGGCCGGAGAGTCCATAGGACATTGAATCCACGTGCAGCGTGACCTGCTTTTCAAGGAAGGCCTCCAGCGTCGGCGCGCGATGGGTGTATTCAGCATATTTTGAAGCGATGGTACCGCTCTCCAGCATGTCCTTTACCGTCTGATCGGCGTGCCAGAGCGCTCCCTTGAGCCGCTCATGCATGGCCGCTGTGCCGACGATCAGCGCCGCGGTACGGTCGGGAAAGTAGTCCAAAAGACAGGTCTTTTCGGGATAAATCAGCGAAATATATTTGTCGGCATACGGCACATCACCGCTGCCGGCCAGCGCCGCCTCCAGGGTGGCCGCCTCCCGTCGCAAAAGCTCGCGTGCCGGGTCGTCAATATTGCTCTTGATTTGCGCGGCCAGCGTTTTCTGCAGCGATTTCATGGCCTGCTCATCGGGCAGAAGCTCCTTGGCCGGTGGCAGCGTCACCTGCAGAACCGTTGTGTGAATTCGCTGTGTTTCGATGTCAAAAAGTCCCATACGGTCGATCTCATCGTCAAACAGCTCAATACGGACAGGGCTGGCTCCCTCGCGCAACTCACCATCGCTGTCAACGTAAGAGCCGCCGGTCGGATAAATGTCTACGATACCGCCACGCACAGCAAACTGTCCCTTACCGTCCACCATATCAACGCGAGCGTATCCGGCCGCCAACAGGCGAGCTGCCAGCGCAGACGGCTCCACGCGCGTGGAAAAGTCGAGGTGAAGAACCGCATCGTCCAATCGCTTGGTGGGAATGGTATATCCAAGTGCCGCGTCCGGTGTCGTCAGGACGACATCCAGCATGCCCTGCCGCAGCCAGAACAGCACCTCAAGCCTCTCATGCTCGTAGTCATGGGAGGCAGTAATGTTATGAAAATTGTAGTCGCGTCCGACGAAAAAGGCGGCGCGCAGTCCGTATCGGCCAAACATGGCGCGCAAGCGGACGCAGTCACGCTCCTCGGCACACAGCAGCAGCGCACATGCATGCCGCTCCTTGACCGTATCACG
>JAFTSR010000078.1 GCA_017467225.1 Clostridia bacterium
CAAAATCGGCATAGCTTCCCTTCTCTATACCGCACATCCGCGGTGCGGCGTTATTGATCAGATAGTCCACATGGCCGTGCTGCGCGATGACCTCGGCGGCAAATTTCTCCAGCGTCGCCTGATCCGAAAGATCGCCGACAAAGCAGTCGTTCTCTTGCAGATCGATAACGCATACCGTCGCACCGGCTTGCTCAAATTTTTCGCGGATGCAGCGACCGATGCCACCGGCACCGCCGGTAACAACAACGATTTTGTTTTCAAAATTGAACATAGCTTCACTCCTTGATCGCTTCGGTAATTGGCTCTGCCTGCCCCTTCGTCTTTTCTTTTTGTCGGATCCGGCGCAGAATGCCCAAGAGAAGTCCACCGCCCAAAAGAGCTGCCAGAGCGTTGACACCGACGAAATTGAGCCAAATGCCGTCAAGTTCCAGCCTCCAAAGCAGGGTGAGCATGAGCAGCGGGAAGACCAACGCCACCGCGACCGACATCACCGTCGCCAGCGCCGGCTTCTCGATGGCGCTCAAAAATCCCTGCGTCGTCACGACGAACCAGCGGAAGAGATACGCAAAGCAGAAAAGTCGGATCGCGCCGGTGGATATTTCCAGAAGCAGCACGTCCTCGGGCTTGGTGAACAGCGCCGCGATGGTTCCCGGGAAGAAAAAGAGCAGCGAGGTCGAAACAATTCCCACAAAAGCTGTACCGATATACGCGCAGCGGACGATTTGCTTGACACGCTTGAAATTTTCCGCGCCCCAGTTGTAGCCGATCGCCGGTGCGAGCGAGTCGCTGATACCGTACAGAAGCGGCCAGCAAAGATCACTTGCGTACATCAGAACGGCATAGACAGCCACAGCGGTCGTACCGCCGTTCTCACCGAAGGCACGCACACCCAGCGTCATGAGAGAGATATTCATGACGATCGATGTCACACGCCCTGAGATATTACTGAGAAAAACGGGGGAACCGCAGGCTGCGATCTCCCGGAACATGGCAAAATGCCACGTCGGCTTGACAAATTTCAACAGCGCCTTTCCCTTGAGGAACGGAATCATGGCCGCAACCGAGCACAGACACATGGCAATGCAGGTAGCCAGCGCCGAGCCGACGACATCCATCTCCATCACCAGCAAAAACAGCGTCAAAAAGCCAAGCGTCACAACGTTGGAAACAATATTGATGACCATGCTGGTTTTGATATATCCGCTGATACGCAGATAGTTGTCCATGGCAAAGAATATGGTCGTCAACGGGCCGCACAGCGCGAAGGTCTGCAGATATTTGACCGACGTAGCAAGCAGCTCGTCGTCCGCACCCATCATGCGCGACAGCGGCTCTGCGGCAAAGAACATCACGCCGCCCATCAAAAGAGAGGCGCAGAATATCATAATGATCGAGCAGCTGAAAATATTATTGGCGGTTTTATGATCCTCCTTGCCAAGCGCAATTGAGATAGGAACGGATGCACCAACGCCAACCAGATCGGCCAGCGAAAAATTGATCATAACCAAGGGCATGGCGATATTGACCGCCGCAAATGCACCCTCACCCAGAATTTTCCCTATAAAAACGCCCTCAATGATGCTGTAGACAGACATGGCGAACATGCTGATCATGCCCGGCAATGCCACCACAAAAAACAGCTTCCATGGCCGCATGGTAGCATACATCACTTCCGCTTTCATCTTCATAATGTCTTAACTTACACTCCTCTACGGATACTCTTCATAAACATTACGAGTATTATACCACAAACCCAAGTCTTTTGCAAGTCGTTTTTCAGGATTACTTTGCCAGATGTAAAAGAAACTCCCTCACCGCGCAGCTCTGTGCAAAAAACGGGGTGAGCTTCAAATGCATATTGTGCATCTGACTCACCCCGAAAAAATAGGTATTATTTATTATTTCTTATATTTTCCCGTGATACGAGCGACCTCGTACAGAATCCAGGAGGCCTGCTCCTGGTTACCGGAATCGGCCAGCGAGCCGTCGTTGCGCCATACCTCGGGATAAATATCGTTGGAGCGCTTATCCACGAAGGACAGCACCTGATTCAGGCGCTCGGTGTTACCGGTGCTCCACAGATAGTACAGCTCCCAGCCAAGGCCCTTGCCGATCACGTGGTTACCGATCCTGGTTACCTTATCGTTCTCATCAAGCTCGATAACAACGCCAAGCATATCGATACCGGAATACTTCTCCGTACCGACAGACAGATATGCCTCGTACGTATTGGCAACGATTTCAGCATCGGCAGCATACCAATCGGAGGCAATGGGGGCCAGGCTGACAAAGGAGAAGCCCTTATAGATCGCACCGCCCTCATCCAGCGCGATCAGCTCGGTATAGATCTTCTTGCCGTTAAACTCGCTGATCATCTCAGTATGAACAGCCTTCGCAATGCTGTCAGCGGTCTTGGAGAACAGCTCTGCGTCTGCCTTCATGCCTAGATTGGTCGCAACCTGGCTCATCTTATGCATCGCCTCGGAAGCGAAGCAGTTGGTGATCAGGTCATAGGCCTCCCAGTAGCGGCCGTCGCGCGAATGCTCGTAGTTGGGATTGTAAACCAGACCGTTTTCGTGAATGTAATCGTTCTCGATAAAGTAGCGCGTATAGTCAGCCATCTGATCGTAGATGGAATCGACGAAATCCGCATACTCCTCACCGGCCTCCAGCGCGAAGCTGGCAAAAGCGTTGACCCACATGTAGTTACCGTCAACCTGAATTTTGGTAGACAGAGGTACCACGTCAGACATGCCGACACGGTAGGACAGAAGCGTCGCGCCGTCCTTCTCCATACCGAACCACTTGACGGAGCCTGCGCGGGATGCGCTGACGCTGATAGAGTACGCCTCCGAAGCGGCCAGTTCCTCATTGGGCAGGCAGAACAGGAAATCGTATGCGGCAGCCTCCGTTCCCAAGGTAGAAACAGGACGCGTCACGGAGCTCACCATCGCATCACCCTTATACAGGGTAACGGTAAAGGTATCGGCAGCAGCAGCTTCACCGACTGCGGCGAGATACAGCTTTGC
>JAFTSR010000007.1 GCA_017467225.1 Clostridia bacterium
ACCCACGCGGTCATATTCACCAGCCAAGAATCCGTCGCACAGACGCTGCGCCAGCTGCTGAGCCTGCTCGCGCGTAAATTTTTCCGCGCTCTGTACACCTGCACCGTAGCGGTCACACGCGCGCTTGCCGATCGGCGAGATGGTAACGTCCGCGCCGAAGGAATTTCGTATCAAACGAAAGATATTGGCGTTATAGCCGCCTGCCAGACCGCGGTCTCCCGCGATCACGACTAGGTGCGTCCGCAGCTGCGCCATGTCCTCACCCCTGTCGGTCAAAAAAGGACTTCGTGCGCAATCAGGCGAGGACAGCAGCGTAGCCAGCGCCGCATCGACCGCGTCAACGTACTGACGGCTTTGGGTCATGTTGATGGTAGCGCGTCGGATCTTGGAGGACGCGACCAACCCCATCGCCTTTGTCAGATGCATGGTGGAATCCACGCTTTTGATGCGTGTCCGCAGACTTTTAATATCCGCTCCCATGCCACTCACCCATTCATGTCATGCAGGATGGTGCGCAACGCGTCGATATCCTCCTGCTCATAGTAGCCAGCCTCAAAACGTTCAAGCAGATCGACGTGCGACTGCTCCAGCTTTTCGTACAAGCGTCTCTCATATTCCTTGACGCCCTTGACAGGAACGCCGTCCAAAAAACCGTTAATGACCGCATAAACGATAGCAACCTGACAACCAACGCGCAGCGGTGCGTTTTTGTTCTGCTTGAGTACCTCAACGATACGCTCACCCAAAGCCAGTCTTGCCTTGGTGTCGGCATCCAGATCAGAGCCGAACTGTGCAAACGACTGCAGCTCGCGATACTGGGAATACAGCAGCTTGAGCTCACCTGCCACCTTTTTCATGGCTTTGCGCTGTGCCGAACCACCGACACGGCTGACCGAAATACCGGGGTTGATGGCCGGCATGACACCGGCGTGGAACAGCTCAGTCTCAAGGAAGATCTGACCGTCGGTGATCGAAATAACGTTGGTCGGAATATACGCCGAAACGTCACCTGCCTGCGTTTCAATGATCGGCAGCGCGGTAATCGAGCCGCCGCCGTACTCGGGAGCAACGCAAGCTGCTCTCTCCAAAAGTCTGGAGTGCAGGTAGAATACGTCACCGGGATACGCCTCACGTCCCGGCGGACGGCGGATCAGCAGCGACAGCGCGCGGTAAGCCACGGCGTGCTTGGACAGATCGTCGTAAACGATCAGAACGTCCTTGCCCTGCTCTCTGAAATACTCTGCCATCGCACAGCCGGCGTAAGGCGCAACGTACTGCAAGGGAGCCGACTCGGATGCCGACGCCGAAACGATGATGGTATAATCCATCGCGCCGTTGCGTGTCAGCTCGTTTGCCAGCTGCACAACCGAGGTATTCTTCTGACCGATAGCCACGTAAATACAAATGACACCGGTATTTTTCTGATTGATAATGGTATCGATGGCGATCTCAGTCTTACCCGTCTGACGGTCACCGATGATCAGCTCACGCTGACCGCGACCGATCGGGATCATGCTGTCAATGGCCTTGATACCGGTCTGCAGCGGAACCGAAACGCTCTTGCGCTCGATGATACCGGGCGCCTCCGCCTCAATTGGGCGAGTCTCTTTGCAATATGCGGGGCCCTTGCCGTCGATTGGCTTACCCAGCGCGTTGACCACGCGACCGAGCAGTGCCTCGCCAACCGGCACAGACAAAACCTTTCCCGTACGGCGAACGACCGAACCCTCGCGGATATCTCCGTCATCGGAAAGCAGGGCGACCGAAACGGTCTCCTCCTCCAGGGTCTGCGCCAGACCAACGCTTCCGTCTTCAAACTCTAAAAGCTCGCTTGCCATGCAATTGCGCAAGCCGTAGACACGGGCAATACCGTCGCCAACCAGAACGACCGTTCCGGTCTCCTGCATTTCAATGCGAGAGCGGTACCGCTTGATTTGTTCTTTGATAATATTACTGATTTCTTCAGGTCTTGCACTCATCCGTTCATCACATCCTTTACCTCGTGCAAGCGGCGACGCAGCGAACCGTCGATGCATCTACCGTCCATTTCGACCACCACACCGCCAAGCAGCGTGGGATCAAGCTGACACACAAGCCTTACGCTGTGTCCGCTCATTTTTTCCAATTTTTCGCGCAGACGCACACGCTCATCCTCGGTCAATGGCACGCTACTGCGCACGATCGCCTGCGAGCGGCGGTGGTACTCGTCTACCATGCGCTTATATTCGGTGGCAATGTCCGTCAACGACGCGACCCTTCCCTTCTCGCAAAGCAGCTGCACCAGGGAAAGCACGTGCTCATGCACTGTGTCCAAAAACGCTTCCTCAAGAGCAGCCAAGCGCTCTCTGATGGGAATTCCCGGCGAGGCAAGAAAATCGACATACTGCGGATTATTTCTAAAAGCCTCTGCAACCATGCGAAGTGAGGCGACGTAATCGTCCCGTGCGTCGTTCTCGGCAGCCAGACCGTACAACGCTACAGCATATTCACGATCCAGTTGTGTCATCTCTTGTCATCCTCATCCAAATTTGCAATAAAATCGTCCACCAATGCGCGATGATCCTTCTCGTTGATCTCACGCTCGAGCATCTTCTCAGTCAGTGCATAAGATACGCCAACGATCTCTTTTTTGATGGTCTCCTCTGCCTTCTTCATCTCCTGCGCAGCATCCTCCTCGGCACGGCGAACAATACCTTGCGCACGCTCCTTGGCCTCCTCGACGATCTTATCGCCGCGCATCTCTGCGGTAAGGGTTGCCTGTGCTACGATATCATCAGCCTTGGCGCGTGCCCCGGACAGCTGCTCACGCAGTGCTTCACGATCTGCAGCAGCGACAGCCTTATCCTCCGCTGCCTTGGCATAGTCAGCGTCGATCTCGGCTTGCCTTTGCGCCATGACCTTTTTGATGGGGCCGTAGAGAAACTTTTTGATGATGAGAAACAGCAAAAACAGATTGAGTAAGGAGATCAAAATCTGCCACACATTGACAGTAATGATATCTAATGTCGGCATAAACCGTCCTCCATGCTTACGTGATCTTATCTACCCAGGGCTCTGAGCAAAACGTTGACCATGATATTGGGAGCAACGAAGATGAGCAGAATGGCAATGACCAGAGAGTAAATACCCGTGGTCTCGGAAATTGCACAACCCATGATCATGGTTGATGTGACAGCACCCTTGCTCTCGGGCTGACGGCCGATGGCTTCGCACGCCTTGGAAACGGCATTACCTTCACCGATACCGGGGCCGATAGCACCAATGCCCATGCAAATACCTGCGCCCAGTGCGCAGCAGCCAAGAATGATACCAATTGCGAGTTCCATAATTCAAATCCTCCAAAATTTAATTGTATATTTTTATTTTTTTGCTTTTCGCAAGTTTTATCTGCTGTCGTTTTTCGTATTCCTCCGCCGGGAAGCCACCGGAGATGTTGAGCATGGTCAGCATGGCGAAGATATACGCCTGCATGCACCCACTGAATACGTCAAAGTAGACCGAGAGCACCGCCGGCAGACCGATCTGCAAGAACGGGATCTCTCCAAGAAAGCCGGGTAGCCATCCAAAGACCAAAGATGATGCGCCCTGCAGCGCCGCCGCGATCAGAACAGCGATGACCGAGCCGGAGAGCACATTACCGTAGTGACGGAACGCCATGGACACCGGCGTGGCCAGCTCACCCAAAATGTTGAGCGGCGTCATAATAAAGATCGGCTCGGTAAAGCCCTTCAGGTAGTTGAGAACGCCACCCTTGAGCTTGTAGTAGGTGATCAAGCCAAACACCAATATCGCCCATCCGGCCACCACGTTGATATCCGAGGTCGGCGGATACAGCCCCAAAAGTGCCAACAGGCTGGACAGCGCCGAGAGTGCGAGAATGGCTGCAACGAACGGCGCATAGCCGGAAAAAAAGGCACCCATCGAGTCATCGACCATCTGATCGACCTTTTCAATCGCCCATTCCGCCAAATGCTGCCTTCGCGTCGGCTTTCGTACCGATAAGCCGTGCGTCATATACAGGCAAATACCGAGAATGGAGATCATGACCAACCAAGAATTGACCTGTGCCTCAGTAATTTTCAGCGGCTGCAACGGCATCGGGATTTCAAAATAGATCATCGCACCGGTAATGGAAATTCCTTCCGAGGGAACGTTGGTCAATATCTTGATGACCATGCCGCAGACCAGCGGCAGAATGATCATGGCAAGATAACAAATATCCACCAAAAGAAACCGTTTATTCTTCTGTACTTGTTCCACTGTCTTGCTCTCCCTCCTCTCCTGTCACTGTACTCGGCACATCATCCGTCATATGTCCAAATTTGGGACGGAAGAACAGCGCGATACGCGTAAAAAACACGGGAATGATGCTTGCCCATGTGTCAAACACCGGAAGCGCCACACCAATCACCAGCACAACGAAGATCATCAGCATGCGCAGTGCCTGGGACAATTTCATCAGCGATTTTGCGTCTTTTTCATCGCGTTCCACTGCCTTTTGCACCGTAACACCCAGCAAAAGGAAATTGAGCACCGATGCAGCACCCGTCAGCAGGTTGTCCAAAAGTACGCCAATATTCCACATGCTCAAAACCAAAAAGACCGCCTGCATCAAAATGCTCAAAAGCAGCACCCACACGGCAATATAGACCGTTTCGCGGCGAACCGTTTGACTGATTTTCACGGCGCGATCAGCTCCCTTCCTTTGTATGTTGAAGCTCACAAGGCTCATAATCCCTAAATTTCATTATACCACATTTTTATAATGATTTCAAGTGTTTTTTTATAGATTCCTTTCTTTTTTCTACACTTTTTCCCTGCAACAGATGCTTTGAGGCAAAAACAAGCAGTATACCATGGCCTGTCGTTTTTTGTCAGAAACTTTTTGAAGTTTTTTTAAAAAAAGACTTGACAAACGAGCCGCAATCTGTTATAATATACGGGCACCGATGAGAGTACGAAGCAAAAGCACAGCTTATGCTTCAAAAATCGGGATATAGCACGGGCACGGCTTGCCGGAATGGCGGAATTGGCAGACGCCCGGGACTTAAAATCCCGTGATACGTGAGTATCGTACCGGTTCGACCCCGGCTTCCGGCACCAATCCGTGAAACCGTGTTGATCAGCTCTCATGCAACTGAATATCGCGGGGTGGAGCAGATGGTAGCTCGTCGGGCTCATAACCCGGAGGTCGTGAGGTTCAAGTCCCACCCCCGCAACCAAACGCAAAAAGCAGCCTTTCGGCTGCTTTTTTGCATTTCGCTTGTTCAGATTGGAATTGAGCTATACAGCGCCTCCGCAGCCGTA
>JAFTSR010000079.1 GCA_017467225.1 Clostridia bacterium
CATCTGCCGCCGCTTTGGCGCAGAGTACACCGTCAGCGAGATGGTCTCGGCACAATCCCTTTGCTACGAGCGCATGAGCAAAAAGGCGTCGGTTGGCGAGAATTCCCGCACCGCGCCCTTGGCCTGCGTTCACGCCGACGATGTCCCCATGGCCGTTCAGCTGTTCGGACGCGATCCGCATTTTCTCTCCGAGGCTGCTAAAATGATCGAGGACGGCTCCTACGCCGGCTGTCAGAGTCAGGCCGCGCCGGCCGCGATCGATCTGAACATGGGATGTCCCGTGCCCAAGATCGTCGGCAACGGCGAGGGCAGTGCGCTGCTCAAAAATCCCACCTTGGCAGGTGAGCTGGTGCGCGCCGTCAAGGCTGCCGTCAGCATTCCCGTCACAGTCAAAATTCGCATCGGCTTTGACGCAGAGCACATCAACGCCGTCGAGATGGCAAAAATTTTAGAGGACAGCGGCGCGGATGCCATCTGCGTGCACGGGCGCACCCGCGAGCAGATGTACCGTCCCGGCGTTTCTCTTGAGCAGATTGCCGCCGTCAAGGCTGCCGTCAGTATTCCCGTCATCGGCAACGGTGACATCTACACCGCGGCCGATGCGCTGCATATGCGAGAGGTCACCGGCTGCGACGGCTGGATGATCGCCCGCGGTGCTATGGGAAACCCCTGGCTGTTTGCCGAAATCACCGCCGCCCTTGAAGGCACCGTCTACACGCCGCCGACGCTGCCCGAACGCTTGTCCTTGGCGCGCGAGCACATGCGCGCCATGATGCAAGAAAAAGGCGAGAAGGTCGGCTTCTCCGAGTCCAAAAAGCAGATGGCCTGGTACATTCACGGTGTGCCGGGTGCTGCGGCTGCGCGTGGCAAGCTGATGCTGTGCACCACGGCCGAGGAGGCGGAGGAGGTGTTGGGTCGCCTGCAGGAGAAAGCCGAGGAAAGAGCCGAGGGATAATGCGCCCCTCACCCGCACTCTGCTGCGACCGAGCTGAACCGTTACAAATTTGATCCAACAAATTGATACAAAGCTTTTTGAAAAGGAGCGCGAGGGAAAACTTTTTCCCCGAAAAAGTTTTCCCTCGCACCTAAAAACTCATCCCCTCGAAAGGAGGCCATGCGATGTCCGAGGATGTTCTGGAGCTGCAAATGCTGATCCGTGCAGCGCAGCGCGGCGATGAAAGCGCATTTGAGACGCTGCTTTCTCGCTTTGAAACGCCCATTTACCGTTACGTTTATTCCATTCTCGGCAACCGCACCGACGCCGAGGATGTCACGCAGGAGGTCTTTATCAAGCTGTGGCGCACATTGCCGCGCTACCGCTTTGACGCTTCGTTCTACACCTATCTGACCAAAATGGCACGCAACGCGGCACACGATTGCCTGCGCTCCCGTGCCAAGCACGCGCGCGTCCTTTCCCTGGATAGCGCGGACGATCCCGACAGCGATCCCCTCCCAATGCCCGACACCGATCCGCAAAACCATCCGGCGCAAGCCTATCTTGACGCAGAAAAAAGCGAAATGCTGCAAAAAGCACTGCTCTCCCTGCCCGAGGATATGCGTGAGATTGTCACGCTGCGCGCCATCGGCGGTCACGATTACACCGAGATCGCAGCTATTTTGTCCATTCCCAAGGGTACGGTCAAGAGCCGCTTGCACCGCGCACGAAATTTTTTAATAAAAATTTTAGAAAGTGGGAACTTTTTTGAATAATTTACGTCTAATACAGCGAACCCACCAAAAAAGAAAGGAGTTTCCCAACTTTGGAAATAGAAAACAGAAATTCCCGTGAGGACATGCAAAGGGATACCAAGCTCGATCAGCAGCTGAAGGCCGCAATGCCCGAGCCGCGTCCTGCACTTCACGATAACATTATGCACAGCGTCCGTCAAACGCCGCAGCTTCGTCGCCCATACAGGCGCATTGCCGCCGCGCTGGCTGCCGTGCTTTGCCTTTGCGTCATCGGCGTCGCGCTGATCGAAGGCGGATTTTCACCCTCCTATGCGCCGGATATGGACATGTCCACCAATAACAGTCAAATTGCCGACGGTTCTGACAACTTCTTTGCTGCCGACAGCGACGGCTATTTTGGAGCAAACGATATGGTCGATGCCGAGGACGCGCCGCTACGCGAGCCCGAGTTCTCCCAACCTCCTTCCCCTTCGGAAGCGGAGGGTAACCCGAATTACAGCGCCCCCGACAAAGCCGAGGAAATCATACGTCCCGGAATCGAAAGTTCAAGCTCAACGCAGCCGCCCGACGCCCCCACGCTGGCGCTGCCTAAAAAGATCACGCTGCGCTTTACCAAAAATAACAGCGGCGTCTGGACGGCACCCATGGACGGCACGGTTTACCGCCTGTACTTCGGTGAAGGAAGCACGCTGCAGCTGTACGATGCCGCCGGTCACGCAGCCTACGGCGCTGCCGATGCCAAGGGTGGCGTGCAGCTGACAGGCATCCACACCTACAGCGGCACTCTGACCCGGGCTGACGCGCAAACATACGTGCTGACGCTGCAGCGCGCCGACTGAGAGACAAGGAGACGTTATGTATACCGGTGAAAAAAAAGAAACCATTCTGCTTTTGAGCACCGATGCGCGCCTGGCGCAGCTGCTCCTTGCCGAGGCGCAGGAGCTGAATCTGGGTTTGCGCGTTGCGCCTTCTCTGTCCGCACTTCCGACCGCCCGGCTGACTGCTCTGCGGCTGATCCTCTGGGATATGGACAGCGTTTCCCTGCCATCGTTGCCAACGCTGCCTACCGAATGCCTTTGGTACGGCATCAGCGAGGCGGACGCGCCGGTGCCCGATGGACTGCAGCTGACCCGCCGCCTTGTGCGTCCCTTTTCGGTCGATGCGCTGCGTGCAGATCTTTTGCGCATTGCCTATGCCGGCCAGTCGACCGCTGCTGTCGAGCCATCCACCTCGCTGCCGCTGCAGCTGGACGAGGACGGTCTGACGCTGCACGCAGGCGAGGTCACCGTCACGCTGACCGAAAACGAAGCTGCCATATTCTCACTCCTGCTGCAGCACCGCGGACAGGCAGTCAGCAAGGAGGCGCTGCACCGCGCCATCTGCCGTGGCGAGGACACACCGAGTGGCAGTAACAAAGTTGAGGTACATCTGTGCAATCTGCGCCGCAAGCTGGAGCAGCCCTTGGGGCTGCGCCTCATTTCCACCGTCCGTGGGCAGGGCTATCGCCTTGTGCCATAACACGCATAGAAAGGTATTTACATGATCCATATTTTAACCATCGGAGATATCGTTGGCTCGGCAACCGTCGACGTGCTTGCCGCATGCCTGCGCAGCGAGGCTCGTGCGCTGGGTGCTGATCTGATCATCGCAAACGGCGAGAACACCACCGGCATCCACGGTCTTGGCAACAAGGATGCCCACGCCATTTGGGACGCAGGCGTTGACCTGATCACGCTGGGCAACCACACCTACGGTATGCGCGACATCTATACGCTGCTTGACGACCGTCCCGACGCCATCATCCGCCCGTTGAACTACCCTGCCGCTGCCCCCGGCTGTGGCTATACCATCTGCGACGTCAAGGGCTGGCGCCTTCTTTGCATGAACGTCAACGGCACCGCCTTTATGGAGCCGCTGGCCTCTCCCTTTGATGCCGTTGAGAGCGTGCTGCGCCGTGAGGCGGGACGCTATGACTGCTCCATTCTGGACATCCACGCCGAGGCAACCTCCGAGAAATACGCCATCGCGCGCGCCTTTGACGGTCGCATCAGCGCCATATTCGGCACGCACACTCACGTCCCCACCGCCGATGAGCAAATTCTGCCGGGCGGCTCGGGCTACATTACCGATATCGGCATGTCCGGTCCCGTGGGTGGCATTCTCGGTACCAAGACCGAGGCAGTGCTGACCAAAATGCGCGATAAGATGCCGTCGCACTTCACCGTCGCCGAGGGTAAGGTCGCCATCCACGGCGCGCTGTTTTCCATCGACCCGTCAAGCGGACGGTGCGTGGGAGTCAAGAGAGTTAGGTTTTAAGAAGATGATTGTGCGAGGGGAAACTTTTGTGTACAAAAGTTTCCCCTCGCGCTCCCTTTCAAAAAACTTTATAAAAAATGACCCGAGGAATTCCGCAGAAAGTTCCTCGGGTCTGTCTTTTTTACCGCCGCATACGAACCAGGGTCGTCAGTCCTGCCGCCAGCGCCTCACGCAGCGCGTCAACGTCGCTCTCGGTGGTGTCCGGGCTCAGGCTGATACGCAGCGAGCTGTCCGCCTCGGCCGCTGTTGCGCCAAAGCCGGCAAGTGCGCGGCTGGTCTTTTTACCGTGCGCGGCACACGCCGAGCCGGCAGACACGCAAACGCCACGCGCGCTGAGAAAGTGCAGCATGGTCTCACTCTTGATCTGCGGCAGCGTGATATTGACAATATGCGGCGCACACACACCGCTCGGCTGCTTGACCGCGACACCAAGCGCCGTCATATCACCGATCACACGCTCACGCAGCGCGCGCATCCGGGCAATATCATCGTCCAGCGTAGCCGACAGCGCCGCACATGCCGCGCCCATGGCGGCAATACCGATGACGTTCTCGGTGCCCGAGCGCATGCCTGCCTCCTGTCCGCCGCCCAGCTGCACCGGCACGATGGCCTTGGCCTTGAGCAGCGCAGGGTTGATGTACAGAGCGCCCACACCCTTGGGCGCGTGGATTTTGTGACCGCTGACGGACACCAGATCGGCACCGATCGAGGTCGGCGTAAATTTGCATTTGAGAAAGCCCTGCACCGCGTCGGTGTGGGTAATGACCTGCGGATTTCTCTGCTTGGCCAAGGAAAACGCGGATTTGAGATCGTACAACGCGCCCGTTTCGTTGTTGACCATCATCATGCTGACAAGGAACACCTTGTCGTCAAGCACCGCGTCCAGCTGCGCCATGTCCAAAGCGCCGCCGCGCGTTGAGATACGAACGACCTTCCAGCCCTCGTTCTCCAGCTGTTGCATGACCGCCTCGACCGCCGAATGCTCCGAGTCTGTGGTGACGATCTTGTTGGCGACCCGTCTTGCCTTGGCGCGTGTTGTTCCGAAAATAGCCAACGCATCCGCCTCGCTGCCGCCGGCTGTGAAAACCAGGCTTCCCGGCGTCAGCACACCGCGGAGCCCAAGTGCCGCGGCGACCTGCGCGCGCGCCGTTTCCATCATCTTGTGCGCAGCCTGTCCTGCCGCGTGCAGCGAGGAGGGATTGCCGTAGCAGTCCATAGCCGCAAGCATGGCAGCCCTGGCCGCATCGCACAAAGGCGTAGTCGCGCTGTTGTCCAGATAAATCATATGCATTATATTGGGGAAAACCCTGCAAGTGGTTTTCCCCAATCTCCTTTCAAAAAGTCAGGTGCTTAGTCGTTGCCGCGGAACTCAAACGCCGCGATCATCTGCTCAAGCTCGTCCAGATGGCTGTCAAACACATCCTCCGCCGCCGTATAGGTCAGCGTATAAACCATACCGCGGTAGGCCGCGATGGTCTGCGAGAAGCGGTAGGCTTTGCCTGCCACCTGACCGCGATACACATAGGTGTGCGAGGGACGGCCGCCAAGCGTACCCTCGGTGTCCGAAAGCACCTCCATATTGCGGATGACTGCCTCGTCGGGGTCCTCGCCGTTCAAATCCGCCAGGCACAGCGCCCAGTATTCCTCAGCTGTCATTTTATCCACCTCGGGCATATACACCGTCACCGTCACGTTGGAACGATACGCCTCGGAGCAGTACGCTGAGGAGGTCGGCAGTTTGGTGTCCAGCACCCAGCTCTCGGGAACGTAAAAGCGATATGCCACGTCATCGTTGGAGGCCAGCTGCATGCCCTGGGGTGCGGGCGCGTCGGGATCGACCGTATGCACGGGATCCTCCGGCTCGTAAGGCCTGCCAAGCCAACGGAAATTGGTCACAGCAGCCTCCATGCCGGGCAGGTAGGTGTCGTAAACATCCTCTCGTGCGTGATAGGTCAGCACCAGCATCTGACCGTCAAAGGGAGCCACGACCGCCATACCGACCGTCATGATGTGTCCGATGACACCGCGATAGCGGAACGCCTTTGCCGCGACGGAATAATCCACCTCTCCCACAACAGTTCCAAGCACGGTGTCAATGGGATCGTCCTCGGTCGTATCGATCTCTCCACCAAACACGTCGGTCAGATGATAGACCAGCACTTCCCATATAAATTCCTCTGCCGTACGTCCTTCGGCATTATCGTACAGCTGCGCGGTGATGGTCGCCGCATCGTTCATTGAGTAATAACCACCCGACACACCGGCATCGGTGGTCAGGTTCCAGTCCGAGGGCAGATACAAGCGGTAGGGCGCACCCGCCACGGATGCGCAGCGCATCTGCTCGGGCGGTACCTCGTCGTCGTCCGGCGGCGCAGAGCAGCCAATCAAGGAGGTCATAAGCAAGGCCAAGCACAAAACATACATGGCCACACGTCTGAATACCAATTTTACGTTCATAAATGTTTTTTTGTTTTGCGAGGGGAAACTTTTTCGGAGAAAAAGTTTCCCCTCGCGCTCCCTTTCAAAAAGCTTTAATCAATTTTTTTGCTGAATTTTCAGCGGGTCTGTTCTATTCGAACTGATTAAGAATCCATGTGGGGCTCCCTCCCCCACCAATATAGTGCAAATAGTTACCGCGTTTCAAAAGAACAGCAGCGAAGCAACCGAGCTAAAAACTTTAGTCCCATACGATGTCGCTACGCGACCGTCGAGTTTGCCTCGGCGGCTGGACACCGCCGTTTTGGGCAAGCCCAAAACCGTCAAACATCGCGGCAAAAAGCGCACAAACCGGGGATACGTAAGGGGAACGGGTTCCCCTTACGCGCGTTTTCTTCGCGGTTCGCTTTGCGAACCATCACTTCCTTTGGGGCGCGCCAAAGAAGTGAACAATAATCTAATTTTAGTTAGAAAGTTATGTTCGCACCATCCAAAGTGCGCTCAATCCTCGCCCTGCGTATCCAGCATCTGCTGTGCTGCAGCCAGAATACCGATCTTGGCGCTCTCATAGGTCAAGCCGCCCTGGAAATACGCCGTGTACGGAGGACGCAGCGGACCGTCCGCGCTGATCTCAATGGACGAGCCCTGCGTAAACGCACCGGCCGCCATAATGACCGGGCTGGTGTAGCCGGGCATGTCCCAAGGCTCGGGCGTTACAAAGGAATCCACCGGTGAACCTGCCTGAATACCGCGGCAGAAGGCGCAAAGTCCGTCCGCGCTGCCGGTAATGACCGTCTGAATGATGTCCGAGCGCGCCTCGTCCCAGGAGGGCTCGACGCGGCACCCCAGCTTTTCAAAAATGTACGCCACAAGATGCGCGCTCTTGAGCGCCTGTGCCACCGTGTGAGGCGCGTAGAACAAGCCCTTGTACATGATCTTGTTCTGTCCCATAGTTGCGCCAACCTCCGCGCCGCAGTCGACCGAGGTCAAGCGGTAGCTTGCCAGCTCGACCGCACGCTTGGTACCGGCAATGTAGCCGCCCGTCTCTGCCATACCGCCGCCCGGATTTTTGATCAGCGAGCCGATCACCATATCCGCACCAACGGCGCAAGGCTCGCTCTCCTCGGTGAACTCACCGTAGCAGTTATCTACTACGATGTAAGCATCGGGAGCCAGCTTCTTGGCAAAGGTGCAAAGCTCGCCGATCTCACCCACCGTCAGCGTGCGGCGGTTGAGATAGCCCTTGGAGCGTTGAATAAAGATCATTTTGAGTCGGGGAAGCGCGTCGCGAATGCCCGCCTCGATCGCGGGGTAGTCGAACGTACCTGCCTCGTTGAGCTCGATCTGGCGGTACTCGACGCCGAAATCCTTCAAGGAGCCGTTGCCGTCCTCACCGGCAATACCGATGACCTCCTCCAGAGTATCGTACGGCTTGCCCGCGATCGACAGCATGATATCGCCCGGGCGAAGAATGCCGAAGAGTCCAATGGTCAACGCCTGCGTGCCGCTGACGATCTGCTGACGCACAAACGCTGCCTCCGCGCCCATGACGCGCGCCCAGATAGCGTCCAGCGTGTCGCGACCGCGGTCATCGTAGCCGTAGCCCGAGGTCGAGGTAAACATGCTGTCGGAAACGCGGAACTCACGGAACAGGTCCATGACTCTCGCAGTATTTTCAAAGGAGATACGGTCAATGCGAGCAAAGTGAGGAGCCAGCGCAGCCTCCGCTTCATTTGCCAGCGCCATAATTTTTTCAGAATATTGCATTTTGGTTGTCCTTTCTATATACGGGAGCGCTTACAGCTGCTCCATCAAATCCTTCATATCTGCAACCGCACCGTGGATTGCCTCACGTCCCGAGATCTCATGATACATGGCAGCCTCGGCCTGGTACATGTACGGGCTGAGCCACAAAAAACCGATGCCGCAAGTGAGAAGGCAAAGCAGCGCCCAGCCGATGAACGACAGCTCCAGGCAAAACAGTCTCCACTTGTTGCCGCGCATCATACGTGCCGACTCGGCAAGTGCGTCGCTTGGCAGCATATCGGGATTTTCTGCCATGATGTAATCCGACATGGCGTAGCGATACTGCGCCACAGCCGTCAGGAAGGAAAATCCGACGCTGAACAGCAGCGCAACGCCACCGATCAAAAGC
>JAFTSR010000080.1 GCA_017467225.1 Clostridia bacterium
CAAACATCCTTATGAGAACCAGCCTTTAGCGTCCTCTTTTTGATTTGATCGACTATTTCCGACGATAACCCCCTCACTTCATCAATTCATCCGTCAGACGAATGATCTCCGGCGCAAGCTTTTTGCGCTTTACCTTGACAATCGCATGATAAATCGGATAAGCAAGACTTGCCAAAATTCCACCGAAAACGCCAACAGCCACACCAAGCAGCAGAACCATATTTTCGCCAAGACCAAGTGTGCCGGCAAGGTCGGTCATGATCAAGCTCATACCAAAGCCGAGAATGAGCGCACCGAGAATACCAAACACCAAGGCAACCACCTGCGCCGTGTTGGTCACGCTGGCATCCAGCCGATACAGCCGTGCCATTTTATCCTCTTCCTGCGTCGGCGGCGTGTACTTCGCACGAATTCTTTTCAGCTCCGCCTGCTCCGCCGCAGAGTAGGTGTAAGAAAATCCTTCCGTTTGATCGTTATTTTGCATGTGAAACCTCTTTTTTCATTTGTTTTAATATCCTGCTTCCCTTGACGATCATATATATCGCCATACTCACAACAACAGCCGATACCGCCGCGCCAACGCCACCCAGCATCAGCTTTTGTGTCATGGCATCCATGCTGCCACCGCCGAAGGTGGTCAGCATGGTGGAGGTCAGCGTCAGCATCGACACGCAAGCCGATGCAAAGCTGATCGCCTTGGAGGCCGAAAATACCGGGCTGTTGTATTTTCTGTATTTCACCATGCTCACAATTGCCGCAGCAAACGACGCAAAGGTGTACGCTGCCATGGCGATGCTCGTGATCATGTGGTGAAGGAATGTCCTGTTCCAATACAGCATAAAGAAAATAATCAGCGTCAGCGCCAGGTTCATCAGCAGGAAAACCCATCCGCAGGCGCGATATTTTTGAAGCTCGCTCTGCATTCTCTCCCCCGGCGCATACCGCCTTGTGTGCCACAGCAAAAAGAACCGCATCACACCCAGGCAAATGTAGTACGCACCCAGCGAATAAAACCAGAACGTGCGGTGATAAACGCCAAGCCACAGCTGAAATACGCCGTATAAAGCATTCCACGCCAACGAACCGTACAGCGACATGTTGACGCGCAGACGGGTATCTTCACGCCATTTGCGCATAAATTTGTTCTGCGCCTGAAATGTCCGCCAGGATCGAATGACATCCGGAATCCGAACACACCAGACCGTCAGTGTGTAGGCGGCCAATACGTAAGACACGTAGGAAATCACATCCTCGGTCCCGACAAACGCCATCGCATAAACCAGCAGCACCGTAGCCACCGGCAAAAGCAGCAGCATGATGACAAAGGGCGGAAAAAGTAGCGCCTTACCAATCTGTTTGAGCCTCATCGCCCACCCTCCTAATTCTGACCGTAAAGGTCGTACCAACGCCGACCGTGCTGTCCACACCAATCTCGCCCTGCATAATGTCTACGACACGCTTGACCAGCGCCAGCCCAAGACCGTTGCCCTGCGTCGCGTGCGAGGTGTCACCCTGATAAAACTTTTCAAAAATGTGCGCACCTACCTCCGCACTCATGCCGCAGCCCGTATCGGATATTTTAACCGTCGCATAGGACGCATCCGCCGTGAGTGCCAGCGTTACCCTGCCGCCGTCCTCGGTGAACTTAAAGGCGTTGGAAAACAGATTGTTCCACACCAAGGACAAAAACTCCGCATCCGCAGATACGTACACCTGTTCACAAAGCTCGGTGTCGATCTCAATATGCTTGCGCTCCCATACGCTCTCGTATTGGAGCAAGCTCTCGCACAGCTGCTCGCCAAGATCAAATACGGTGGGCTTGGGATAGATCTGCTGATTTTCCAGGCGATTGAGCTTGAGAATGTTGGTCATCATGTCCGCCAGCCGGCGCGACGCATCGCACACCGCCTTGGCATATTCCATCCGCTTTTCCTCGGGCAGATCGGGCGCCTGCAAAAGCGTCCCGTAATTCTGCATGACGGAGAGCGGTGTTTTCATTTCATGAGACACGTTGGCGATAAAATCCGTCCGCAGCGTCTCCACACCCGAAAGCTCCTGCGCCATTTGGTTGATGCAATCGATGATCTCGTGAAAGCTCTCGTCTGCGCCGAATTTGGAAATATGCTCGACGCGAACGCTGAAATCACCCTCCATCATCCTTGAGGTTGCCTCTACGATCCGCTTGACCGGACGCTCCACCGTCATTTTACGACGAACGTAGTCCACCACCGACATTCCTGCACTTAAAAGCACCACGTTCAGCATGGTGATCTTGGCCGCCAGCGTGATCTCCTCCTGGGTAAATTTTCGACCGATCGAGCCCTGCAGCGTCGAAATGAACAGCATAATGCAGCACGTTGTCACAAAGGCCGCCAGCAAAAAGAAGACAAAAAAGCTGCTCAGCGTGCGGATCATCCGCTTGTACTTGCGATCCCGGCTCATTTGATCACCGCCTTGTAGCCAAGCCCGTGTACCGTTTGAATTTCAAACGCCTCACAGTCGGACAACTTGGCGCGCAGCTTGGTCATGTAAACGTCCACCGTTCGCGTGCCCGCCTGCGTATCCACGTCCCAAAATTCATCCATCAACTGGGTGCGCGTGAAGGTCTTTTTGGGATAGGAGAGCATCTTGTAAAGCAAATCAAACTCTCTGGCCGTCAGCGAGATTTCCTCACCGTCCAGCGTCGCGCTCCGCTCATCGGCGTCCATCACGAAATTACCAACGACCAGCCGTCGGCTCGACGCAATTTTCGAACGGCGGAGCAGCGCACCAATGCGCAAAAACAGCTCGTCAAGATCGATCGGCTTGGTCATATAATCGTCAATGCCAAGGCGAAAGCCACGCTGCTTGGAGTCAAAATCATCGCGAGCAGTCATAAACAGAATGGGAATATCCGCGCTCAAGGAGCGCACCGTCTTGGCAAATTCAAAGCCGTCAATATTCGGCATCATAATGTCCGACACGATCAAATCGAAGGTGGTCTTGTACATCTCGTCGTATGCATCCTCCGCGCCAAGACATCCCACCGCCTCGTAGCCACTGCTGTTCAAAAAAGAACACACGCTGCGATTCAAGTCTCGGTCATCCTCCACCACTAAAATTTTGAACATATCTTCATCCTCCCGGGCGCATTTTTGCTTTTACGCTCCTATTATACCATAGAAATGTTAAAATTTTGTTTGCGTTTTGGTTTTTGATAAAAATTCTGCTTGATTGTGGGCATCAATTGCACAAGGCAAGCCAACTCGCCTTGACTCGCCCTGTACTTTTGCTTATTTTTTGTTCAGCACGCTGACCGCCGGCGTAAAATTCAGTTCGGCAATAGTCACCTGCCCGATCAGCACGTCTCCATACTGAAAGGTGTGATGGGCAGGAAGCTGACCCTCGGTACATTCCTCAATCTGAAAGATATTTCTGTAAACACCGATAATTCTGGCCGGTGAGAGCGCCACCATAATCTTGGGATGCGTCCGACATACGCTGATGTGGATATTGGGATTTGTTCTGTAAAGCTTTTCGATACCGCTTCTAATGTAATCCACGTTGTACATATTTTTCTACCTCAATCAAAAAAGTGAAGCCGCCCGATAAGACTCGGACGGCTTAGTTCGTCAGCAGAAATATTCACTGACGTCAGCCTTGTCGTTGAGCTGCTTTCTGACACGAACAATAATGGACGCATCATCCTGCTCCTCTACGGACACGATCTGATAACGAGTCTTGTGCTTCTCAAGGTCAGCCTTGTACTTTTCGACCTCTTCGCGGTTGTATTTGAGTTGGGACTCGCGGCTGAAGCCGCAATCTTCCTTCTGCAAAAATACAAGCGTTTGAAGAATGCAACCCGCTTTTACTCGCTTCATAGCATGATCCTCCTCTCCCGATCTCGTGGCTCGGGCAGAACCGATGAAATCGTAATACAGAGAGGACCGAGCGAAACAAATAGTTTAGACACACCCAACTGCCGCAGATGCGAATAGGCTACGTCGCTCTCTTGGTAGAAATTCTACGTATGAATTATACCACATTTTCCCGAAAATTTCAAGCAAGAAATTTTGAATTTTTTCGATCAAAAGCCGCCAAAAAAGGGCTTGAGCCGCATCTCTGCGGCTCACATTCTTTTACTTTTTTGCCGTCTCCATACGCGCCGTAGCCGCAGCCTCGCGCTCCTTGGCGCGTACGATCTGTTCGTCGCGCTCTGCCTGCATGACCGCCTTTCTTCTCGCAGGGTCGCCCATAGCCTTGGCCTCCTCACATTGCTCACGGGACTCCGCCTTGACCTCTGCGAAATTGGCATTATCTACCTCATGCTGCTCCTTGGCGCTCTCCTTCATATCCTTGAATGC
>JAFTSR010000081.1 GCA_017467225.1 Clostridia bacterium
GCAGCTCGCCGTTCAGATAGCTCCGTAGGGGACGTCCGTCATATGTAGATGAAATGGTAAAGTCCATGGCAGTCTCTCCTTTGGCGCAAAAAACGAATATACTATATTATATCCCAAAAGTGTGGTCAGCACAAGGGCTTTTGCTGTATTTTTTGTGAGGAATCGAAAAAAATCCATATTTTTACTGCGCACGGCTGAAAAATTGAGGTCATATGCCGTAAGTGCAGCGCATACAATGCCGTACGCAGACGAATACGCTGCGAAATGTGAAACGGAGAAAAAATACATATCTTGCGCAAAAATAAAACCGTAGTTAGAATTAAACAACTGATAGTTGATAAAATCGGATGGAGAAGTCTTGCCGCCGTCGGACTGTTCGTTCTTTTAACGTTGGAAAGTCGTGCGGTTTTGAGCGCCATGCAGCGCAGTCTGCGCTTGTGTGCAGGAAGCATCATTCCGGCGCTGTTTCCGTATCTCGCGGCATCTGAGCTGTTGGTCAGCAGCGGCGCCGGCGAGCAGCTGGCGCGGCGCTTTTCAGCACCCCTTTGCACGCTGTTTGGTATTTCCCCCTGCGGTGCGGTGGTCTATGTGATGGGACTTTTGTGCGGCTTTCCCGTGGGAGCCACGACGGCAGCCGCCTATGCGCGGCTCGGAAAAATTTCCAAGGAGGAGCTTGTACATCTCCTCTGCTTTTGCAACGTGCCCAGCACCGCTTTTGTGGTTAATGCCGTCGGTGCCTCGCTGCACGGTAGCGTTCGCGTAGGGTGGCTGCTTTGGGGAATATCGATTTTTTCTGCAGCGGCGGTCGGCGTGCTTTACCGCTTGCTTTTTCGCAGAAAAGGAGGCGAGGAGTCGCAGATTGTACTTCGCCTGGATACCACAGCTACAGTAAAGGACGGCAATCCGTTGACGCGTGCAGCGATGGGCATGCTATCGGTGGTGGCGACGGTGCTGTTTTTCGGTGCCTTGATGGGAGCGCTGCGCGCACTGATCGATCGCGCGTTTGTCGCCGACGGACGGGTATGGGAGGGCGCGTTGGCGCTTTTGTCCGCTTTTTTGGAGATGAGCAGCGGTGTGACGGCAGCCGCGTCGCTTGGCGGTGCGCTCTCGCTGCTACTGTGTGCGGCTGCTCTCGGCTGGGGAGGACTTTCGGTACATTATCAGCTGTTTTCCGCCTCAAGAGGCCTGCTTTCGGGTGCTGATATTACTCGCTTTTATCTGTCGCGCGTGATGCAGGCTGCGCTGTGTGTGGTGGGAATTCGGCTTTGCGGAGGATGAAGAGGGAGGGCAAATGGCAAATCAAGAGAAAAGAAGGTTGTCCTTGCGTGCACGGCTGCGACGCGCCTTTTGCGCAACGACGGGAACGCATTGTCGCATGGAGCTGCAGGGCGACCGCATGCTTTGGATTCAAGGCTGCCGCGATATCGAGGAATACAGCCCGACGTGCATGGTGCTGCGTGTTCAGGATGCCGCACTCTCTCGCGTGTGTGTCATGGGAGAGCAGCTGCTGTGCTGCAGCTACCACGAGGACGGCGTGGAGATTACGGGACGCATCCTGCGCATAGAGCTGTGCGACAGGCAGGAAAGGCAAGGAGAGAAGGGGTGAATACCATGCGAATGCAGCATTTTTTACTTGGCTATGAGGAGCTGGAGATCAACCCACGGCACCGCACCTGCTTTCTGAATTTATGCCGCAGCGGTCGGTGGGCGTATCAACCGCTGCATAGCACAGACGGCGAGGACCGGCGAGTGCGGTGTACGCTGCCGGTGGCGGTCAAGCTGCGGCGTGCCTGCCAAAATCGCGGCATCGTTTTTCGTGTGACAGCACGCGGCGGACTGCCGCTTTGGGTGCACCGCTACCGCATGCGAGCGGGACTTCTGGTAGGCTTGCTTTTGAGTGTGCTTCTTCTGTATAGCCTGTGCGGCGTGGTCTGGGATATTCGCGTTTACGGAAACAGCAGCGTGAGTGAGGAGGTTATCTGTGAGCAGCTGGCTGCCTGCGGCTTGCAGGTCGGAACCTCTTTGCACGGTGAGGGTGTGGATTGTCGCGAGATTGAAAATCGCCTCCTGCAGCGCTCGCCCGACATTTCCTGGGTGTCGGTTAATCTGCGCGGCACGGTAGCCAACGTGCAGGTGCGCGAGCGGCAGATTGGACACGGTGCCATGGATCCGAATGAGGTCAATCTGGTAGCCGGGTGTGACGGTATTATCGAGTCGGTGCACCTTTTGACGGGCGAGGTGGTAGTGACGCCGGGACAACAGGTCAGGACGGGTGAACTTTTGATCAGCGGCGTGCGCGACTCTGCTACGCATGGGTATAGCATTGTGGGTGCGCGTGGTGAGGTCATGGCGCAGACGGAGCACACCGAAATCGTGCGAATTCCGCTGCAAGAGCAGCAAAAAGTGTACAGCGGCGAGGAAAAATGCGAAAAATCTATAATTTTTTTCGAAAAATCGATAAAATTTTCA
>JAFTSR010000082.1 GCA_017467225.1 Clostridia bacterium
ACAATAGGGCTCTGAACCTCGCGTTTGCGCGATGCTTTTGCTTATCTCCGCAGAACTTCTCGCAAACGCTGCAAATCGCAAGCGATTTGCGAGGTTTGGTCGCATACAGCTCGGTCAAAACGAAAAGGAGCACCTTCGGTACCCCTTTTCGTTTTGGTGGAAACAATAGGGCTCTGAACCTCGCGTTTGCGCGATGCTTTTGCTTATCTCCGCAGAACTTCTCGCAAACGCTGCAAATCGCAAGCGATTTGCGAGGGTCGAACCGATAAATCTTCTATGAACCACAAAAACCACCCCAAAGGGTGGTTTTTGCGGTTGGTGGAGACAATAGGGCTCGAACCTATGACCTCTCGGATGTGAACCGAACGCTCTGACCAACTGAGCTATGCCTCCGTCGACTCACTTATTATACACCATCCGTGTGCTATTTTCAAGTCCTTTTTCAAAAAAAATCAAAAAATTTTATCAGCTTTTTTGCGTTTGGACGCCATTTTCCCCTTTTTTTGAATGCAGGGCTTGACAAATTCCCAAAAATATCATACAATATGGATAATTGACAGCCATGCGCCGCATCGGCGGCTGCCGCTGTACCAAGGAGGAGCATCCATGTTTACCGATTCCGATGTCAAACCCGTTCCCACACTTGCTGCACCTGATCGTCTTCGCATCAATCTGCTACCGGCACCGTTGGGCATTCCCACGTACAATCCGTCCTTTTCCTGGCGTATGCGCGTGGCCGAAAGCAGCACCGACGAAATTCAGACCGGCTACCGCATCTGCATTGCCGACCGCCGTGCCTCCTTTGAGGAGGACTATCTCCTGGACACCGGTTGGATCGCCTCCGACGAGAACAGCGACGTGCACATCGCCGGCCTTGACTCGGTGCTCAAGGACAACGAGCTGTATTACTGGTCGGTGCGCACCCGTAACAAAAACGGTCTGGAGAGCCGCATGTCCGAGTGGCAGCTGTTCACCACCGCCGTGGGCGAGGAGTGGGAGTCAAGTGACGGCATCTGGTGCCGGATCAGCGAAAAGGCGGCCGACTCTCACACCTGCGGCGACGATTTTGCCTTTTTGCGTACCGAGTTCGACGCACCCCAGGCGGATCGTATCGAGGCGGCCATCCTGAGCGTGAGTGCGACCTCCCCCGAGCCTTCCAGACAGTTTGTTTACCACGCCTTCCTCAATGGTGCGTTCGTCGGTCTCGGACCGGCGCGCCTGGACCTTGACGAGGACGGCACGCAGGTACAATATTACAACACCTACGATGTGACTCACCTGCTCCGCGCCGGTACCAACGCGCTGGGTGCTCTGTGCTATACGCAAGAGGAGCAAGCCTTTGTTTGCCAGCTGACGTTGTATTATAAAAACGGAACCAAGCGCATTGTCGTCAACTCGGCGCGCGATGCCGAGAGCTGGACGGGCATGAGCGGTCGCGGTATTTTCCGCGGCAATAACTCCATCGGCACCAACTATTTCTTTGCCGCCGCTCAGAATATCGACGCCTCGCGCTTCCCCTACGGCTTTGACACGCCGGGATATCAGAATGAGGGGTTTGCCGACGTTGTGCAGAAGACGGCGCCGCATCCGCTGTTGCCCTTCCCGGGTGAGAACGTGGAGCGCCATTTCTGCCCGGCTGTCAGCGTGACCGAGCGCGACAGCGGCATTCTGTTTGTCGATCTTGGCCGCGAGATCATCGGCGGACTGCAGCTGTCCATCAACGTGCCTGCCGAGTGTGAGATCACGCTGCGCTTCGGTGAGGAGCTCAACGATGACGGCAGCGTCAAGTACCGCATGCGAACCAGCAACGTGTACACCGAGCGCTGGCTGTGCAGCCCGGACGTTCCCGTCATGGAAAACTACGGCATGATGACCTACCGCTATATTGAGATCATCGACTGCCCGGTGCCGCTGACGGCGGAAAACATTCGCGGCATTGCGCTGCGCCGCGCCTTTGATGATGAGCTTTCCTCGTTTGCCTGCGTCAACGACACGCTGTGCGACCTGTACGAGACCTTCAAATACGCCATCTGCGCTACCAACCAGGACCTTTACGTCGACTCGCAGAGCCGCGAGCGCTGCGCTTACGAGGGCGACGTACTGATCAATATGCTCTCGGCCTATACCTACGAGCTGCCGGGCATGCTGCCGCGCTTCTCGGCGCGCTATCTGCTCACGCATCGCACCTGGCCGGCGGAGTACCAGCTGACCACCGTTCGCGCCATCATGCTGGATTATCTGTACACCGGTAACCGCGCGCTGATCCGCGAGTGCTATCCCAAGCTGCGCGCCATTTTAGCCAAGGAGACGCCCGACGAGCAGACCGGGCTGATGCCTCGCCGCACCGCCAACCAGCATGGCTGGGATGCCATTCTGGTCGACTGGCCGACGCCCTCGCGCGACGGCTACGATACAGTGGGTGCGCACTTCAATACCGTATATAATGCATTTTATTTCGCCGTCCTTTCGGATATGGAATTTATCGCCAAGGAGCTGGGACGCGAAAATGATCGCCGCGACTATCGCGCTGCCAAGGAGGCGCTGCGCGAGGCCATGCTGACGCATCTGTACGACGAGGAAATGGGTGCGTTCCGGGACGGCTTGACGATTGACGGCACGCCGATCGACCATTATGCACAGCACGCAACAGTATTCCCGCTGTATGCCGGCGTATGTGAGCCGCACGCTATTGCCGACGCTTGCGCCCGCTTTATCATCGGCCAGGGCGATATCCGCACCAGCGTTTACGGCGCTTACTTTTTGATGGAGGCGCTGTACGGCGCCGGCTTTGGCAATTACGCCACCGCGCTCCTGGCTGACGACGGCTCAACGCCCGGTGTTCATTCCTGGGCGGCATCCTTGGCGGCCAAGGACATCACGCTGGCACCTGAGGCGTGGTACGTGGAGGAGAAGGGCAACATGACCTTCTCGCATCCCTGGGGATCGGCGCCTGCATCGTTGATCGCACGGTGCATGTTCGGCATTCAGCCGACCTCGCCCGGCTTCCGTACCTTCCGCATTCGTCCGCTGATCGGCGATCTGGCGTATGCATCCATTCGTATTCCGACGGTCAAGGGAACCATTCGCGTTTCGCTCGGTCAGAACAGCGAGGCGTACGAGGCGGAGGTTACCATCCCTGCCAATACGGTGGCGGATATTTATCTGCCGGTGCTGCCCGGCGGCACGGAGACGCTGTTCCTGAATGACCGCGTAGCGAATTACCCCATTGAGGGCGCGGTTTATCATATTCGCCTGGGCTCGGGCAAATACCGACTGCTGGCGCAGTAACAAAAAAGACTTATCTGCCTTACGGTGGATAAGTCTTTTTTTGCGTGGAGTGCCGTTGCTTCGCCGCGGCGCGATGAAAGCGTCTTTGGCACTATACGCCGGACCATTGACTACACGGCACGGCTTTCCTGCCCGTGCGCAGTAGTTTTATGCACGAATGAACAAAACACGCGGTGAAAACTCCCCAAATACCTTGACTTTCTGCGACTATTGATGTATAATGTTATATTAGGAGAGGTTTAACCATTGCGGTTTTGCCTTGACCAAACCCGAAAGGAATGGTACGAATGATGAAGAAAAATTTGTTGCGATTGTGGATTTTAACACTCCTTTGCGCGGTGCTGCTGTCTTGCGGTCTTGCGGCATGCTCAAAGGAACCGACCCCGGACGGTGAACAACAAGACCCTCCCGCGGATGTGGAAGCCCTCGTGCTGGTTGATGAGGCAACCGGTGCAGGTCTGTACGCCGTGGTACGTCCGGAGATCACCGAGCGCCGCCTGATCGATCAGGCTGCTGCTCTGCGCAATAAGCTGATCAATCATTTCGGCGTTGAGAAGTGGGAGATCCAGACCGACTGGGAAAAGGATCCCGATCCTGCCGAGATTGCAGAGCGCTACGAAATTCTGGTCGGCAAAACCAACCGCCCGGAGAGTGAGCAGGTTCATGCTTCTCTGGGTCAGGATCAGTATGCCATCCGTGTGGTCAACAATAAGCTGGTCATCGTCGGTGTGGACGATATGCGCACCGTCATGGCGGTCAAATATTTTATAGATACATATCTGTCAGAGGACGCTCCTGCGATCCCCAAGGCGCTTGACGTGCTGACGACGGCGGTCTATACCGCGCAAAGCACCAAGGACGGTCCCATTATCGTCAATACGCAGTATACCACCGAGGACGTTGTCATTGCGGACATCTATCTGTCCGAGGAGGATTACGGCATTGACCCCACCGGCACGGACGATGCAAGCAACATCATCCAGAAGGCTCTCAACGATTGCCAGGCCAAGGGCGGTGGTACGGTCTACTTGCCTGCCGGTAAGTACAGAATCACCAAAAATATCAATATTCCTTCCTGTGTCTGCCTGCGCGGCGACTGGCAGGATCCTGACGCAGGCGATGAGTACGGCACCGTGATCATTGCCGACGTCAAGAGCGCGACCTCTACGAGCGAGGGACTTTTCAACATCAGCGGCTCGTCCGGTGTTCACGGTATGACCGTTTACTACCCGAACCAGTCCGTGGAGGATCCCAAGCCCTATCCCCCGACCTTCTTCGTGCGTGCGGCATCCAGCCAGGGCTTTATGGCTTACACGGTGGCAAACGTTACGGTCATCAACGGCTATGAGGGTATCCGTACCCACCGTGAAAACGGTCACGAGCAGCTGACGGTTGAGAACTTCAAGGGAACCTTCCTCTCGATCGGTCTGTATCTGACCAACTCCTCTGACGTCGGCACCTGTACCAACATCACGGTGCGCCCCACCTACTGGCCCGCCTTTGCCAGAGCCATGGGCTACACCGTTCCCGACGAGGCTGCCCTGAAGAAATATACTCGTGCCAATGCGACCGGCTTTGTCATCGGAGATTTGGAGTGGACCGAGTTCATTCATATCACGGTATCCGATTGCAAGCGCGGTATCCACATCATTGACGGTGCGCGCATCAGCTTTGCCGGCAGCTTCTACGACACGGTCATTATGGACACTGACATCGCGCTGCAGGCGGACGATATGGACGTTCGCTGGGGCATGCAGATTTCTAACAGCTATCTGGTCGGCAGCGAGAATGCGATTGTGAATAATTCCGATGCCGTGATCAAAACCGCCGGTACCACCGCCAAGGGTGGCCTTATCGGCACGGTGCTGGTCGATACCGATAATCTGACACAGTACAAGGTTGATACCGGCAGATCCTACAAAAAGCCGGTTGAGAAGCTGTATATGAGTGACTCTATCGAAAAGTACAAGACCGGCAAGACGGACGTTTCCGGTATGCTCCAGGCACTGCTTGACGAGGCAGGGAAGACGGGCGGTGTCGTCTATCTGCCCGGCGGTATCTATCTTTTAGAAAAGCCGATCACTGTTCCCTCGGGCGTTGAGCTGCGCGGTTGCCTGCCTATCGCCAACCGCTGCCAGTCGGGCATGAGTAAGGGAACCATCTTCCATGTGACCTACGGTCTGGGCGGCGACGAGGATGACGTGGCAGCGGTGACGCTGGAGCCCTCCTCCGGTATCAACGGCATTCGTCTGCAGAGCTGGGAGAACCGCGGCTCGACCCGCGAGACGGCGTACATGGTTCGCGGTCTGGGAAAGGACGTGTATATGGTGTATTGCTCCTTCCTGGCGGCCGGTCGCGGCGTGGATTTCTTTGCCTGCGATAACCATCTGATCAAAAAGCTGACCACCTTCTGCTACATCAACGATATCCGTGTCGGCGGCGATAACGGCTACATTGTCGGTATGCTGCATAACGGCAACATGATCGACCGCCACGGCCTGCCCGGCGTTTCGTATCCGGTCACCGCAGGCTATGCCAGCGAAAACCACGTGGCACGTGAATACAACGCCACCATCATCGTGGATGATGCCAAAAATCAAACCATCTATAACTCCTTTGCCTACGGCGTTCGCAATCTGATCCACAGCGTTGACAGCGAAAACACGCTGGCGGTCAATATCGGTGCGGATAACATCGGGGACACCTCTCCGCTGCTGCTTGTTGAGGGTGGCTCGTTCGTGGGTATCAATATTATGAGATACAATGGTGTCTCCTGCGAATATACCGATGACACATCACTTCGCCTGTATTCTCGCCTGGCCATCGGCGAGCGCCGCGAAGAAACCTTGATTGTTGAATGAGGATGAAAATATGAAAAAGAAACACTGTAAAGTAGTCGCGCTTTGTCTGGCAACGCTGTGCTTGCTGTTGCTTGCGTGTGGGCTTGCAGCCTGCACGGATGATCCCCAGACCGATGAGCCGCAGACGCCCGCCGAGCCCTTGGTGCTTGTGGATGCGGCGACGAGTGAGGGTGTGTATACCGTCGTGCGCCCTGAGCTGACCGAGAAGCGTATCATCGACGCGGCAGCGGGATTTCGCACCACGCTGCAGAACTATTACGGCGTCAAAAAGTGGGAGATCACCACGGACTGGGAAAAGGATCCCGATCCGGCCGAGATCGCTACGCGTTATGAAATTCTGATCGGTAAGACCAACCGCCCGGAGAGTGAGCAGGTGTTCGCTGAGCTTGGTGAGAATCAGTACGCCATCCGCGTGGTCAACAACAAGCTGGTCATCGTCGGTGTGGATGATAAGCGCACCGTTATGGCTGTTAAATATTTTACCGAAACGTATCTTTGCGAGGGCGCGCCCGATATTCCCGTGACCATCAACGTGCTCAATACGGCAGAGTATAATGCGCAGAGTACAGAGAACGGCCCCATTATAGTCAATACGGTTTATACCACCGAGGACGTGGTCATCGCGGATATTTATCTGTCCGAGGACGATTACGGCATCGACCCGTCCGGCGTGGCTGATGCGACCGCGATCATTCAGAATGCGCTGAACGAGTGTCAGAAAAACGGTGGCGGTACCGTCTTTTTGCCGGCAGGCAAATACCGTATCACCCGTGGGCTGCGCATCCCTGCCTTTGTCACGCTGCGCGGTGATTGGCAGGATCCGGACGAGGGCAATGCGTACGGCACGGTCATCATCGCTGATGTTAAGAGCAAAAAGACCACCGAGGAGGGCTTGATCAAGGTAGGCGGCTCCGCCGGTGCCTACGGCCTGACCGTCTATTACCCCGAGCAGTCGCTCGAAAATCCCCAGCCCTATCCTGCGACCTTCTTTGTCTCCAGCGATAAGCCCGAGGACTTTATGGCCTCCACCGTGCAGAACGTCACGGTCATCAACGGCTACGAGGGTATTCGCACCCACGCGACCATGAACCACGAGCAGCTGACGGTCGAGAACTTCAAGGGTACCTTCCTCTCGATCGGTCTGCATCTGACCAACTCCTCCGACGTTGGTACCTGTACCAATATTTCCGTTCGTCCTACCTACTGGCCTGCCTTTGCCAAGGCTATGGGCTACACCGTGCCCGACGAGGCCAAGCTCAAGGCGTACACCCGTGCCAACGCGACCGGCTTTGAGCTGGGAGATTTGGAGTGGACAGAGTTTATTCACATCACGGTGACCGACTGCAAGTATGGTCTGCATATCGTGGACGGTGCGCGCGCAAGCTTTGCCGGCAGCTTCTATGATACGGTTATTCTGGATACCGATATCGCACTGCAGGCGGACGATATGGACTCGCGCTGGGGTATGCATATCTCCAACAGCTATATTGTGGGTAGTGTGGATGCCATTGTGAACAATTCGAACGGTGTCATCAAGACCGCCGGCACGACCGCCAAGGGTGGCTTGCGTGGAACGGTTCTGGTCGATACCGACAACCTGACCCAGTATAAGATCGACACCGGTGTGACCTACAAAAAGCCGGTCGAGAAGCTGTATATGGATACCACCATGGACAAGACCGGTAAGACGGACATCTCCGCCAAGCTGCAGGCTCTTCTGGATGAGGCCGGCAAGACGGGCGGCGTGGTCTATCTGCCTGCCGGTCTGTACCGCTTGGAACAGCCCGTATCCGTGCCCGGCGGCGTTGAGCTGCGCGGCTCTTCCTCGGTGCCGACGCGTGAGCAGAGCACCATGAGTAAGGGTACCATGATCCGTATGATCTACGGACAGGGTGGCAGCGAGGACGACGAGGCCGGTGTGACACTGGCACCCAAGGCGGGCGTCAACGGCATCCGCTTCCAGTATTGGGACAACAACGGCTCTATCCGCGAGACGGCGTACACCGTGCGCGGTACGGGCGCTGACGTATATCTGGTCAACTGCGAATTTATGGCGGCCGGTCGCGGCGTGGATTTCTCGGCTTGCGACAACCACCTGATCAAAAAGCTGACCACCTTCTGCTACATCAACGACATCCGCGTGGGCGGTAAGAACGGCGTGGTGACGGGTATGCTGCATAACTGCACCGTCATGGCGCGTCACGGCTTGGGCATTACCTATCCCGAAACGCCCGGCTATGCCAGCGATAACCACGTCGCGCGTGATTACAACGCTACCATCGTCGTTGACGATGCGGATAATCAGATCATTTTCAACAGCTTCTCCTATGGCGTCCGCAATCTGATCCATCACATCGACAGCAAGAATACGCTGGCGGTCAACATCGGTGCGGATAACATCGGCGACACCTCGCCGCAGCTGCTGCTGGAGGGCGGCGACTTCACCGGTATTAACATTTTGCGCTTCAACGGTGTTTCCTGCGAATATGAGAAGGGAACCAAGGTGCGCTTGTATTCCCGCCTGGGTATCAACGAGCGCCGGGAGGAGACGTTGATCGTAGACTGAACTAACTTTATGAGGTGAGCATATGAAACGAAACTGTATAAATATAATAGCCCTGTGTCTGGCGTTGCTTTGCATGCTTTGGTGCGTGCCGGGCTGTACGCCGGCGCCGGATGAGCCGGCGGAGAATGAGCCGACAGAGAATGAGCCCACTGCTCCTGTCGCGCAGCCGCTGCCACTGACCGAGGCTGACGGCTCGGTGCGTTATACCATTGTTCGTCCCGAGACCAAGGGTGGAGATGTGACCAAAAACGCCGCGATCGCCGTGCGTGACGCGCTGGCCAAGGCTCTGGGCAAGGACAGCAAGGACATTAAAATGGCGACCGACTGGGAAAAGGATCCCGCCTCGGCAGAGGTAGCCGCTCGTTACGAGCTCCTGGTGGGCCAGGTGGATCGCCCCGAGGTCACCGCTGTGATGGCAGACCTTGGCGAGACCGACTATCTCATTTGCGTGGACGGCAATAAGATCATCATTGTGGGTGGCAGCGAGACGGCAGTCCGCGCCGCTGCGGAGGTGTTTATGAAAGAGTATTTGACGGATGTATCCCGCATTACGACCGAACTGCGTGTGACCGGCGAGTGTGAAGCGCCCATTGAGGGCGCGCATTGGGTCAAAACGGTCTATCCGACTGAGGACAGTGTGGTTGCGGATATCATGCCCTATGAGATGGGCTACGCCGTTGACCCGACCGGCCAGACCGACAGTACCGCGGGCATTCAGAAGGCGCTGAACGACTGTGCGGCGCTGGGCGGCGGTACGGTGTTCTTGTCCGTCGGCCAATACCGCTTGACGGGGACGGTGCACGTGCCGTCCATGGTCACGCTGCGCGGCGACTGGCAAGACCCCGATACGGGCAACGAGTACGGCACGGTCATTGTGGCTGACGTGACGAAAAATATCGGCGCGCTTCTGTCGGTTTCCACATCCGCAGGCGTGCGCGGCCTGACCTTCTACTATCCGCATCAGAGCGCGGAAAATCCGATCGATCTCGGCTGGACGATCGAATTCCGCCGTGACGGCTCACAGTGTGCTAACGTTATGGATATCACGCTGATCAATGCCTACAACGGCGTTGGCTTCTGCCAGGCGCCCTACCAGATGGCTGCCTGCTCCAACGGTTGGTTCCGTAATATCAAGGGCACGGCACTCAACATCGGTTTCTCGGTGTATAACAACTCCGGCGCCTGCAGCTATGAGCAGTTTAAGTTCTCCCCCTCCTATTGGCTGGCAGCCGGCGAGGCGTACAATGCCCCCGATAAGACGACGCTTGAGACCTATATCCGCAAAAACGCAACGGCCATTGTGCTGGGTGATCTGGAGATGCCTTTGATCCATAAGCTGGAGGCACAGGGCTACAAGTACGGCATTTATATCGCAGACGGACAGAGATGGAAGTTCTGGGGTGCCGGTATGGCGGAGCTTAACATCACCGATTGCGACGTTGCCATGTACATTGAGGCGCACTATCCCAAGAGAATGTCGGGTATCGTGCGCAGCACGCTGATGGGAAGTGAGGCTTCTATCCTGGTGGCGGAGAACGCACCCGAGGCGACGCTCCTTCTCACCGATTGTCAGCTGTCCTACGAGCCGGTCTGCGGTCCGATGACCATCAAGATCAACGAGGACGGGGAGTCCGAGGAGAGCTACGTTGCCTTTACCGGCACGGCACGTGCCACGGGAGGTAAGCTGTACGATGTGACCAAGGAACCGTACAACTGCCCTGTGCAGGCGCTGAATACCAAGGGCAACTTCGGCAGCGAGGATGCCACCAACGCGATCCAGAAAGCATTGGACGATGCCGGTGCTGCGGGTGGCGGCGTGGTTTACCTGCCTGCAGGCTACTATCGCATTGAGGGATATCTGAACGTTCCCGAGGGCGTTGAGCTGCGCGGTGCAGGCTCCATCCCCATGGCACCGGGACCGATGGGAGGCACCATCCTTCTGATCTACTCCGGAGAGGATCCGGACGATCCCTTTACTGACCGTGCGTCGATCACGGTGACGGGAGAGGGCGCAGGTCTGCGTAATCTGCAGTTCCTCTATCCCAACAATCCCTTTGACGATCCTTCAAAACCCGAGCAGCTGGTCCCCTACAGCTACACGATTCGCCTGGATGCCAAAAATACGTTTACGACCGATTGCTACTTCAGTAACCCATATTTGGGTATCGATGTGACCGACAAGGCAGATGATCACTACATCAAGCGCCTGGGCGGCACCATGGCCATCACTTTGGTACATGTTGGTGCTTGCAAGCGCGGTTGGATCGAGTCGTTGCACGATATCAACCCCACCTACTGGATGCAGGGAAATGCCCGCTATGGTATGGGCGTGCCGTGGATGGAGGTCGCACAGGACCTGGGGGCCTTCAATACCTTCCAGCAGACCAACAGCAAGCTGATCGTTATGGATGGCTCTCGGGAGGAATATATTCTGAACATTCTGCAGTTTGCAGGTGGCGAGATGATCGTGGTCAACGATGACGGCAGTGCTATCGCCTGGAACGTATCGGTCGATCAGGGCGGACAAAGCTGCGTTACGGTCAACGACGGCCTGCTTGTAGGTATGAACGTACAGAGAACCTTTGGCGGCAACGGCGGTACGCCTGTTTGCCGGGGTAAGGGTGTATATATCATTTTCAACGAATTCCATCTGCTCAAATAAGAGAGATGCGATTTATCAAACGAATTCTATTAGAATAAAAATAAAAGGAGTTTCATTTATGAAAAGAATTGTACTTGCCTTGTTGGCTTTGCTGCTGTGCGCGAGCATGGTGCTTGCCGTTGGCTGCACCGACACCGAGCAGCCCGACGAGCCGCAGCCGGATGAGCAGCCCGACGAGCAGCCGGTTGAGGATGACGGCATTTCCTTTGCACTGGCGGACGGCTCCAGTCGTTACGTTGTCATGAGAAGCGATCTTGAGCCGGGCGGCCACCCCGTTACCAAGGCGGCTGTTGCACTGCGCGATGCCCTCAAGACCAAGATCGGTAATGAGGTCACCATCGCTACCGACTGGGAAAAGAACCCCGATCCCGAGGAGATCGCCACCAGATATGAGATTCTGGTTGGTAAGACCAACCGCCCCGAGAGTAAGGCAGCGCTGGAGTCGCTGGAACAGTATTCCTGGACCATTCGCGTTTCCGGCAAAAAGATCGTTCTGGTTGGTGGCAACGATAATGCAACCGTTATGGCGGTACAGGCATTTATCAACACCTATATCAACGGCGACGGCGTCATCTCCGAGTCCTTGAACGTGACTGAGAGCTATACGCCCATGCCCACCGAGATCTTCCCCGAGGACAAATCCAACGGTAAGACGTACCCTGCTATTGTTGAAACTGTGTATCCCACAGAGGATGTGGTCATCGCCGACGTTGACGTCGTCAAGCACGGTTATGCCGTTGACCCCACCGGTATGAGCGACAGTACCGCAGGTATTCAGAAGGCGCTCAACGACGTTTCCAACGCAGGCGGCGGTACCGTTTGGCTGCCCAAGGGCGTTTACGTTATTTCCGGTCAGATCTCGATCCCCGCGTTCGTTACGCTGCGCGGCGACTGGCAGGACCCTGATGTCGGTAACGAATACGGTACTGTCATCAGCGTATGGAATGAATCCAAGGACTCTTATGCTTCTGAGAAGGAGGTCTCCGAGGGTATCTTTATGCTCGGTGGATCGGGCGGCGTGGTCGGTTTGACCGTCTACTATCCGCATCAGTCCCTGACTGGGGTCAAGCCCTATCCCTTTACCTTCTATACCAACGGTAGCGGTGCCAACTACATGCTCTCTACCGTCAAGAACGTCACTGTGATCAACGGCTATCGCGGTATCGGTGCTTGCTGCACGCCTGCCGGCGCACACGAGCAGCTGACCGTTGAGAATTTCAAGGGTACGTTTTTGTACTGCGGTACGGAGGTGTACAACCAGGCAGACGTCGGTACGTGGCAGGATGTTACCATCAGCCCCAAGTACTGGCAGAATGCACTGGACTCTATGACCATCAATGCGCTGACACAGGCCGCCGTACCCACGGCGGACGATATCGCAACCTATGTCAAGGCCAACGCTGTCGGCCTGAAGCTGGGTGACTTGGAGTGGACCGAGTTCGAGTCGCTCAAGGTTGACGGATGTAAGATCGGTATCGAGATCGTTCAGGGTAAGAGAATCCAGTTCGCAGGATCCTTGTATGATACCGAGATTCGTAACTGCACGCAGGGCCTGGTCGTTCACGATCTTGATCCTCGCTGGGGTATGGTTATCGCACGCAGCACCATCGAGAACGGTATTTATAACACCACCGGCGGTATGGTCAAGCTGTGCGGCGTTACCACCACGGGCGCTTTGGAGGGAGAGATCTCTACCACCAATAACGACGACGATCTGTCTGATTTCTCTGTAAATTATAAGGCAAGCTACAAGAAGCCTGCTGCAAACTTCTCACGGTGTGAGCTGCCCAACGATAAGGACGTCAGCGCAGACATTCAGGCAGCGCTGGACGCTATGGCAGCGCAGGGCGGCGTGGTTTACATTCCCGCCGGCCACTACAGACTGGACAATCCGCTGACCGTTCCCGCCGGCGTTGAGCTGCGCGGCTCCTCCTCGGTTGCAACGCGTGACCAGGGCGGTCGAAGCGCAGGCACGGTATTTGAGTGCTTCTACGGTGACGATGATGACAACGGCGTCGGCGACCAGGCCTTCATTACGCTGAACGGCGATTACGCAGGCCTGAACGGTATCCGTATCATTTATCCTGAGAACAGTAACCTCAACGAGAACCTGAACACCACCTACACCGTCCGCGGTAAGGGCAAGGGCGTTTACATGGTCAACTGTGCCATCTCCGCCTCGGCCTACGGCGTGGACTTCCACGGCTGCGATGAGCACTTCATCAAGAAGGTCACCACCTGCTGCTACTATAACACCTTCCTGCTTGGCGGTAAGGGCGGTATTCTGTCCGGCTGCCTGCAGAACGGTACGGTTATCTACAGAACCTCCGGTAACGGTCTGCAGAACTGGCCGTCCAACGAGGCTAACATCTGGGCAGAGCTGTTTGACCCGATCACCAGACTCTACAATGATTACATCATCGTAGAGAATGCAACCGATCAGCTGATCTACAACACCTTCGTTTACGGCTGCGCTAAGATGATTACCAACCGCAATTCCGAGGGTACGCTGGTCGTCAACATCGGCTGCGACAACATTGGTAATCCCGACGGCCGTCAGCTGCTTATGGAGAGCGGCTCGATGGTTGCCATCAACACCATGCGCTACAACGGTAAATCGTTCACATACGTAGACGGTGATATCGACATCTACAACCGTATTACCATCGGTGATAAGGGCGAGAAAACGTATATCAAGTAATCAAAGAGGCATCGCAAGTGTGCCGAAAGGGCGGTCTTTCTTCGGAAAGATCGCCCTTTTTTGAAAAAAATCAAACAAATTTTCAAAAATCTCTTGATTTTATCGCGCAGATATTGTATCATAAAGAGAGTAAGTAAGGAGGGATGTGTATGAACGATCAACTTCGTGCTATGCTGACCGAAGCAATTCGTGATGCCAGCCTGTACAGCAGTGATATCCCCGCGATCGATCTGTATCTGGATCAGATCATGAGCCTGGTTGCCGACGCGCAAAGCCGAGGCGCTGCGCATTTTGCCGAGCGCCAGCTGAACAAGACCATGATCAACAACTATTCCAAGGACGGGCTGATCATGCCGGTCAAGGGAAAGAAATATACCAAGGAGCATATCGTGCAGATGCTTCTGGTCTACTCGCTCAAGAACACCTTGTCTATGACTGAGATCAAGCGGGTGCTACTCGATCTTTATGACAAGAAGGTGCCGCTGATCGACTGCTACGACGATTATCTTGCCACCAAAGCAGAGGACAGAGAGCTTTGCCTGTCGGCGGTGGATGCGGTGATCTCCCGTACGGATATGGGTGAGATCGATATGGATAAGGACGAGGACTATTTCCGGGTGCTTTTGGAGATGTGCCGCCTTTCCGACTATTTCCGCTGCATGGCACAGGCCATGATCATGGCGCGCTATCCCGACCCTGAGGAGAAGCTGCAGCTCCAAAAGGACGAAAAGCAGCAGCAAAAGGCAGAGGCCAAGGCGCAAAAGAAGGCTGCCAAGGAAGCGGCTGCCTCGGCGGAGGTTGAGACGCATGAGTGAGAGCCTGACACTCAAGGAATTGTCCAACGCTGCGCTGGCCTATTACGGTGACGGCGTGCTGGAGCTTTTGGTGCGGGAGCGGCTGGTCCGCAGAGGACTTTCCACTGCCGCACATCTGAACGCTGCTGCGCGTGATTACGTGACCGCGCCCAAGCAGGCCGAGGCAATGGAGCGCCTCACGCCGCATCTGAGCGAGGAGGAGGCTGCCATCTATCGCCGCGGACGCAACAACATCCACGCCAACGTGCCCAAGAAGGCCACCGTGGGTCAGTACCGCGCCGCTACCGGCATGGAATGCCTGTTTGCCGCCCTGTATCTGACGGGCAGGGAAGCGAGAGCCCGTGAGCTGTTTGCGCTGGCCTATCCGCCGGAATACTTGTAATGTTCCCGAACAGCCCTCTCACCCGCTTCGCGGGAGCTCTCCCAAAGGGAGAGCCTTGGCAGAGAGAAAAGCCATCCCCAAGCCTCTCCCCGCGGGAGAGGTGCTCGCGTCAGCGAGACGGAGAGGGGGCGCAAACATTCAATCAATGATCTTACGAAAGGATTTTATACCATGAAAAACCCGATTATCAAATTTACCATCCGTGATCTCGGCGAGATGACAGCCGAGCTGTACCCCGATATGGCACCCAAGACGGTTGAGAATTTTCTCTCGCTGATCCGTGCTGACTTTTTCAGCGGTCTGATCTTCCACCGTGTCATCAAGGGCTTTATGATCCAGGGCGGCGGCTATGACGACGCCTTTGAGGAGAGAGAAACCGCCTCCATTAAGGGCGAGTTCCGCGCCAACGGCTGCATGCAGAACACGCTCAAGCATGAGCGAGGCGTGCTTTCCATGGCGCGCACCTCCGATCCCGACAGCGCATCGTCCCAGTTCTTTATCATGCATGCCAACGCGCCTCACCTGGACGCACAGTATGCAGGATTTGGCAAGCTGACCGACGGCTTTGACGTGCTGGATAAGATCGCTTCCACCAAGACCGGCCGCTACGGCTACTTCTCGGACGTACCCAGAAGTCCCATCGTGATCGAAAAGGTTGAGATTATTGAAGAATAAGGAGAATTTTTGCCATGCCTGCTACTATGACCCACCGCGAGCGTGCCATTACGGCGCTTGAATGCCGCATTCCTGACCGCATCCCGACCTTTGAGCTGGAATATCAGCTCGCACCTTTGATGTTCGGCCACGATTTCCTGTATTCGCATCAGCTCAATGGACTGTCGCAGAAGGAGATCGACTATAAGATCGAGGAAAACGCCAACTTTATGGTCGAGGTCTACGACAAGCTGGAGTATTCCATCATCCCCATGGCGTTTATGTATGAGCCGCACGTCATCGCGACCGCTAAGCACATCAATCGTCTGACCGGCGGCAAGGTGCTGCTGACCCACCACGGCGACGGTACCTTTGAGATCCCCGACGGCAACCACATGTGCGATTTTGCCTACCGTATTGCCGACGATCCCGACGAGGTGCATGAGGAGGCTGTGCGCCGCATGAACGGTGCCATTGAGCGCAACAAGAGACTGTTTGATGCCGGTATTGAGAGCTTCATTCTGTGTGCCGATTACTGCTATAACTCCGGTCCGTTCCTGTCTCCCAAGATGTTCCGCGAGTTTATCACGCCGTATCTGGCCAAGATCATCGACGAGATTCGCAAAATGGGCGGCTACGCCATCAAGCACACCGACGGTAACATCATGCCCATTCTCGATCAGCTGATCGAGTGCCGTCCGCACGCCATCCACTCTCTGGACCCCATGGCCGGTGTGGATATCGCCGAGGTCAAGAAGATTACCGCTGCAGCCGGCGTTGCTATCTGCGGCAACGTCAACTGCGCCCTGATGCAGACGGGCACCGACGAGGAGGTCCGCCAGAGTGCCTTGTACGCGCTGGAGCACGGTAAGCCCGGCGGCGGTTACTTCTACACCACCTCCAACGTTCCCTTCCGCGGTCTGCCCGCTGAGAGATACCAGATGATTCTGGATATCTGGAAGGAACATAGAGATTATTGATTGGATTGCTAAAAGGAGGGAGATAATGAATTATTATGGATATGATCCTATGCTTTGGTATCAAACAAAGCGTACAGGATTACACGTTGGCGTTGTGATGTTTGCGGCGTGTTCATTGATCGATTTGTTCCTCTATATCACGAATTTCTCCCACTTTTGGGTTTCTGCTGCTATTCCGCGTTATCTGCCCATGTATGGAACGCTTTTAGATGATGCTTTTCAATTTTACTTTGGCGTTTTCGGTGTAATAGGTGTCGTACTGTCTTTTATATATGTTGCAGGAATATTGTATTCTTGGTGGAATTCCAAAAAGAAGGGCGGAAAGTATATAGGGACAATCATACTTTTGAGTTTGGATACTCTTGTGTTGTTGCTTGTAATGCTGGATGCCGCTTTGGTTGATCCAACGGATTTTGTATGGTATTTTCTGCTGGATATCATGTTTCAATTTGTGATCTTATTTGTGGTATTCAGCGGTATACACGCTAACAAAAAATTGGCGGCACTTGTTGCTGCGGCGGTGAAAGAACGTGAGCACATGGGAATAGAAGAAGATATTGAAAACGCCGATGAGGATGACAGCGCTTGCTAATCAAAATCTGCATAAAACACCGCGCACTCTCTGCTGAGGGTGCGCGGCGTTGGTTTTTTGGGGGAAACTTCTTGAAAGAAGTTTCCCCCAAGCCCCTTTCAAGAACTTGATAAAGGGTTATTGAGTGAAATCAATGTCGTAGCGCGTCCCGTGGGAAAACAGCACGCCACTTGTCAGACGGATACGGAGGATGATGGTGTTGGGATCGCTCTCGTCACTGTGGCCGTTGTCATACCACTCGGCAAAGGCGGTGCGCAGCTTGTCAGCCAGGTCTGCGTTCTCGGGGGCGAGGATGTGTCCCATGCTCTCGCCAAGCCCCTGTGCGGTGAACCAATCGCCGCAGATTGCGATCTGGGGATTGGTTTGGAGCTGCTGCATCTTGTTTGACAGCGCATTGGTGATGACGTAAAAGCTGCCGTCCTCATAGTAGGTATTGACGGCGCGGACATAGGGCGTGTGGTCGCACTCGGTGGCGATGGCGATCAGATTGTCGTGACCGAAGCGGCGGTCCATCAGCTCGCGGACGATCTCGTTTTGTGTAAATGTGGTTTGCATGTGCTTCTTTCCTTTCGCTCTGGGAATTTTTTCTGCCTCTGTGCGCGATATGTGACTATTATAGCACGGCAGTGCTTAATATTATAACACAAATGTATTCAAATGTCAACATATATATTCAAATAAATGTGAATAATACATTATAATAGAGCCACGATGATAAGCACAGCGGAGGTATGAACATGTTGGATGCGATCGTGGTAGGAAAGGTCATACAGAAAAGCAGAGAAAGGCGGGGGTTGTCGCAGGAGGTAGTTAGTGGCTTAGCCGGCATTGGGCGCACGCACCTGAGTGCGATTGAGCGCGGTGAGCGTAAGCCGACGCTGGATACGTTCTATCGGCTGGCGCTGGCCATGGATATGGCGCCGAGCGCTCTGCTTAAAGAAATCGAGGACAGTGTTGAAAAAAGTTGATGCAGGAGTTTGATTATCAGCAACGGGCTGGGCGTGGTATTATTTTCTAAATCGCGCGTCCGGGGCCCTTTTACCCACTTGCAAAGCGGGAGCGCCGCTTTTTCGCATTGTGCAAAACGCTGATTTTATTTGTGCAAACTGCTGAATTTTCAAAAAACAACAGGCGCGGCGGACGTGCGGCGGCGTTGGTGCGTGTCGGCTTTTTCCGAAAAATACGCCAAAAAAATATGCAGCTTTCGCCAAAATTTCTGTAAGATTTTTTGATATAATATTAAGGTTTTTTTCGCAAATACCCTTGCAAAAAACGCGCTGTTGTGCTATAATATGTATTAAGTAGAGGTATAGCCATGCCCGGAAGGCGAAAATGCCCAGTTTTTTCCGTCGATGGAGAAAATTGTCTTTTTTTCGCCCGGGAGTGCTGCCCAACGGTTCCTTCCCACGCCGTGCCACGCTCTGCTGCATCTGTGCTGCAAGGCTCGCAATATGACGGAGATCGAAAACCGAATACAAACAACGGAGGTTTCGCTTTTCATGAAAATTTTGGTCGTAAACGCCGGAAGCTCGTCCCTGAAGTATCAGCTGTTCGACATGGACGAGAACAAGGTGATCGCAAAGGGTAACTGCGAGAAGATCGGTATCGGTGGCTTTGTCACCCACAAGCGTCCCGGCAAGGACGATTACAAGGCAGACGTCGAGCTCAAGGATCACGACGATGCCATCAATCTGGTGCTCAGCCTTCTGACGGATGCAGAGCTGGGCGTTATTGCAAGCGTTGATGAGATCGACGCTATCGGTCACAGAGTTGCACACGGCGGCAAGCTCAAGGAGTCCACGCTGGTCAACGATGAAACGCTGGAATATCTGTACTCCATCGTGGGTATCAACCCTCTGCACGGCCCTCCTGCCATCAAGGGCATCGAGGCCTGCCGCAAGGCCTGCCCCGGCAAGCCCATGGTTTGCGTCTTTGACACCGCATTCCACAGCACCATGGAGCCTGTTTCCTACGTTTATCCCCTGCCTTACGAATATTACGAGAAGTTCGGCCTGCGCCGCTACGGCTTCCACGGCACCTCGCACCGCTACGTTGCGAACCGCGTTGCCGAGTTGTGTGGCAAGGACATGGCTGATATGAAGATCATCACCTGCCATCTGGGTAACGGCTCGTCCATTACCGCTGTCAAGAACGGCAAGGTCGTTGACACCACCATGGGCTTCACGCCCAACGAGGGCGTTCCGATGGGTACCCGCTGCGGCACCATCGACCCCACCATCGTTCCTTACTTGATGAAGCAGCTGAACGTCACGCCCGACGAGATGGACAACATTCTGAACAAGAAGTCCGGTCTGCTCGGCGTATCCGGTGTTTCCAGCGACTGCCGTGAGGTCAACGCTGCTGCCGATGCCGGTAACGAGCGTGCAAAGCTGGCGATCGATCAGCTGATCCACTACACCAAGAAGATCATCGGCTCCTTTGTTGCCGAGATGAACGGCGTGGATGCCATCGTCTTCACCGCAGGTATCGGTGAGAACGACCGCAAGCTGCGCGCAGACATCTGCCGCGATATGGACGCTGTCGGTATCGTGATGGACGAGGCGGTCAACGCTGAGTGTCCTCGCGGCACGGCGTGTGACCTGACCGGCGAGGGTTCTCGCGCAAAGGTCTTTGTCATCCCGACCGACGAGGAGTATATGATCGCTCTGGATACCCAGAAGATCGCAAATGCGTGATCGCGCTGAATAAACGAGGTAAAACCTATGCCTAATCTGTTTGAAATCAAAAAGCAGATCGTTGAGGTTGGCAAGCTGATGTATGAGAAGGGCCTGGTCATCGCCAAGCACGGCAACATCTCCTATAAGATCAACGACAACGAGTATATCTGCACCCCCGGCGGACTTTGCAAGGCGTTTCTGACGCCTGACAAGTTGGTTCGCGTCAACGCCAAGGGCGAGTCCTTGGAGCCCGGCAAGAAGCCGACCTCCGAGATCAAGATGCACATCGCCATCTACGCGCTGCGTCCTGAGATCAACTGCATCGTTCACGCGCAGCCGGCTGCCACGACCGCGTTTGCCATTTCTGACATCGATGCTGCCAAGTTTGTGCTGCCCGGTGATAAGAAGGCGTACTTCGGTTACGTTCCCGCCGCTGCTTACGACAAGTCCAACCACGACGCCAACACGCTTGCGCAGTACATGAGCGATAAGTCCCAGCTGGCTTACGTCTTCCACGGCGACTCTTCGCTGTCCCTGGGTGATACGCTGTACAACGCATTTGATGCTGTTGAGTCGTTGGAGCACTACTGCAAGGTCAGCATCTATGCCCGTGCACTCAACGCCATCGAGGGCGAGCCGATCTGCCGCTGCGCGCAGCAGAAGGCTGCACAGGCTCCCGTCGCTCCCGCACAGAGCCACGCTACTGTGGCCGGCGAGCCGGAAGAGGCTGAGGTCAACGAGGTCATCCGCCGCGTCATTGCGGAGCTGAATCGATAAAACGATGGGAAGTTGGGGCTCCGCCCCAAGCCCCGCCAAAAACCTTTTTGGAAAAAGGTTTTTGGATTTCCAAAAACTTTGTAAACAATGTTTGTAAAGGAGAATACAATGGCAATCAATTGGACCGAGGCGCAGATCAACGAGATCGTTGGTGCTGTGCTCAAGGAGCTCGGCACCGAGAAGAAGGCTTGTGTTGCAGGAAACTGGAGCTCTACGGAGTACTGTGGCCGCAAGCTGATCGGTATCTATGCCGACATGAATGATGCTATCGCTGCTGCGAACGAAGGCTACAAGGCTGTTCGCGCAATGTCGGTGGCACAAAGAGAAAAGCTGATTACCGCCATCCGTGCTCTGACCCGCGAGGAGGCTCCCATTATGGCAGCGCTCGGCGTAGCAGAGACCAAGATGGGTCGCGTGGATCACAAGACCGCAAAGCATATGCTGGTGGCTGACAAGACCCCCGGCACCGAGGATATCAAGGCTGAGGCCATCACCGGTGACGACGGTCTGACGCTGACCGAGATGGCACCCTTCGGTGTGGTCGGCAGCATCACTCCCTCCACCAACCCCTCCGAGACTGTTATCTGTAACAGCATCGGTATGATCGCTGCCGGCAACGGCGTGGTGTTCAATCCTCACCCCAATGCGATCTCCACCTCCAACTACGCAGTTGACCTGGTTAACCGTGCGTGCGCCAGCGTAGGCGGTCCCCGTGTGCTGGTGGCATCGGTGGTCAAGCCCACCATGGAGACCGCGCAGGTGATGTACAAGTCTCCGCTGATCCGTCTGCTGGTCTGCACCGGTGGTCCCGGCGTTGTCAAGGCGGTTCTGTCCTCCGGTAAGAAGGCGATCGGCGCAGGCGCCGGCAACCCCCCTGTTATCGTGGACGACACCGCAGATATCGCAAAGGCTGCCAAGGACATCATCGACGGCTGTAACTTCGACAACAAACTCCCCTGCATCTCAGAGAAGGAAGTCTTCGTGTTCAACAACGTTGCTGACGAGCTGATCAGCGGCATGATGAAGCACGGCTGCTACAAGCTGACCCGTCAGCAGGCTGACGCTTTGGCCGACATCGTTCTGGACAAGGTCAAGGACGACAAGGGCAACGTCATCAAGCGCGTGGTCAACCGTGACTGCGTCGGCCGTGACGCCAAGGTGCTGCTCGCCAAGATGGGCATCACGGTTGGCGACGACATCCGCTGCATCATCGCAGAGGTTCCCTTCG
>JAFTSR010000083.1 GCA_017467225.1 Clostridia bacterium
ACGCCCTCGTTGTCGCGGTTTCCGTGGAACTGCGCGGAAAAGATGCCCGCGCCCGCAAGTGCGCCGAACACGCACACCATATATACAAACACGAGCTGGTTGACAATGACCACCGCATTGTACTGCTCGGGGCCGGTATGGCCGATCATAATATTATCAAGAAGCGAGACAAACTCGGTAATGCCGTTTTGCAGCATAATGGGAAGTGCGACCGTGATCAGCGTTTTGTAAAACGCGCGGTCGCCGATCAATCTGTTGGGTTTGATGAGTGCCATGGGTCCTCCGTGAAAATGTTGTCAACTTATATTTTAGCACCTTTACTTGAATAAGTCAATGAAAAATGTGCATTCTGCATTTTCCTTGACAATCCGGTGCGTATATGCTATAATGTAAAGTGGTAAACTACGAGAAGGAGGTATTGGCGTGAAAGTTCACGTCATACTCCCGTTTACCCAAACTATTTGCGCCGCCATGGGCGGCATGGAGATTGTTATGAAAGTTGGTTTTGTTTCTCTCGGCTGCTGCAAGAATCAGCTGGATACCGAGGTCATGCTGCATCACGTGGCAGAGGCCGGATATGAAATTACCCCTGAGGATATTGAGGCGGACGTCATCATCGTCAACACCTGCGCCTTTATCGAAAGTGCAAAAAAAGAGGCTATTGACAACATTCTGGACGTTGCCTGGCTCAAGGAAAACAGAAATCTCAAGGCTATTATCGTCACGGGCTGCCTTGCCGAGCGTTACGGTGAGCAGATCATCGAGGAAATGCCCGAGGTGGACGCGGTGCTTGGCGTTGGCTCGATCCACAACATCGTGGACGCGATCAAAGCCGTGACCGCAAAGATCCCGCAGAAATATTTTTCCAAAGAGGATAAAAACACCGTTGCTCTTGGCGGCGACCGCGTGCTGACCACCCCCGAATACGCCACTTACTTAAAGATCGGCGAGGGCTGCGACAACCGTTGCGCGTATTGTGCCATCCCCGGCATTCGCGGCAAATTCCGTTCGCGTCCGATCGAGGAGCTGGTCAAGGAAGCCGTACAGCTGGAGCAGTTGGGTGCGCGCGAGATTTCGGTCATTGCGCAGGACATCACCCGCTACGGCCTTGATCTTTACGGCGAATATGCCTTGGACAAGCTGCTGCGCGCCATTACCGACGCCACCAAGTCGGTGCGTCTGCGCCTCTTATACTGCTACCCCGACAAGATTACCGATGCGCTGGTTGCCGAGATTCGCGACAACGACCGCATTATCAAGTACATCGACATGCCCATTCAGCACATCAGCGACCACATGCTGAAGGCCATGAACCGCCACGGCGACAGCGCCATGATCAAAGATGCGATCCGCAGACTGCGCGAAATCCCCGGTATGACGCTGCGCACCACCTTTATCGTGGGTTTCCCCGGCGAAACAGAGCAGGACTTTATCGAGCTTTGCGAATTTGTCAAGGAGGCAAGATTTGACCGCCTGGGCGTCTTTACCTACTCGCGCGAGGAGGATACTCCCGCTTACGATTTTGAGGATCAGATCGACGAGCAGATCAAGCAGGACAGATACGATATCATCATGAAGGAGCAGATGCTGATCGGCGCTGAACTCAACGAGCAAAAGATCGGCAGCGTTGTGCGCGTGCTTTGCGAGGACTACGACGCAGTCAGCGAGACCTGCTACGGCAGAAGCGACGCGGACGCGCCCGACATTGATGGCAAGGTTTATTTCCGTGCCTCCTACCGTCCCGCTCCCGGCTCTTACGTAGACGTGCAGATTTCCGACGTGATCGACTACGACCTGTTCGGCGAGGCCGTGCAAAAATAAGAAAGCATGGAGGTTAATATGAAAATGAATCTTCCCAACAAGCTGACCGTGCTGCGCATGATC
>JAFTSR010000084.1 GCA_017467225.1 Clostridia bacterium
CACGGTATACACGCGCATGGCGACCTCGCTCATACGGCGTACCATGTAATCGTAATCCTTGTCGGCCATGACGCCCGAGATCAACTGGATTTTCTGCTCTCCAAAGTACGTTTTCACGCTGCCGATCGCGGCGTCGATGCCCTCCGGATTATGTCCACCGTCCGAGATTAAAAGCGGCTCGTGCGACAGTATTTCAAAGCGTCCTGCCCACGAAACGGCGGCAAGCCCCGCCTTGACGGCATCATCGGGAATACGCACGCCGCGCGCCTGCAGCTGCTCCAGCGCCGTCAGCACCGTCGCTGCATTGTACGGCTGATAAATGCCGGGCAGCGGGATGTAAATATCGTTATATTTATCAAAATCCAAGTGCGCGCCAAGGAGCGTACACTTCACGTTTTGCAACTTGGTCGAGTCCACGCGGACGTAGGGCGCACCTGCATGCTGTGCGGCACTTCTGATCACCGCCTCGCAAGAGAGCGGATCAACCTCACTCTGCCCATCGCTCACGCCGATCGGTGCGTGCACGCCGCCAAACAGCACCGGAACGCCTTTTTTGATGATTCCGGCCTTTTCTGCGGCAATTTTCTCGGGTGTATCTCCCAAAAACGCCGTGTGATCCATGGCAATTCCGGTGATAATCGACAGAACTGCGCTGTCAGCCGAGATGATGTTGGTCGAATCGAGCCGACCTCCCATGCCGCACTCCAGCACAACGTAATCGCAATTATGCCTTGCAAAGTAGACAAACGCAATGGCCGTGATCAGCTCGAACTCGGTCGGCGCGTCCTCCATACGATCGGCGAACGGCTTGACGTACGCGGCAATATCTGCCAATTCTTGGTCATCAACATCCTCGCCATCTATGCGCATCCTCTCGTTGAAGCGAACGATAAAAGGCGAGGTGAAAAGTCCCGTGCGGTAGCCTGCATGCGTCAGAACGGACGCCAGCATGGCCGAGGTCGATCCCTTGCCGTTGGTGCCGGCAACGTGAATGAATTTCAAAGAATCCTGTACGTTCCCCAGCTTGTTCATCAGCGCCGTGATGCGTTCAAGTCCCGGGCGGCTGCCCTTCCACGAAACCGAATGAATATAATCAAGTGCTTGCTCGTAAGTCATTTTGACACCTTCTTTTGATGGATTGTCATGCGATTCAGCTCACCTGTAAACGTCTTGCTTCGGAACAAAAGCATCAGCAAATACCCCTCCAGCAGAGCAATTACAAGGTATAGCGGCACGCGAACGTAGAAGATCTCAGACGGCGTACCGTAATAGACCATCATACCGATGGTTTTGACCACCATCGAGCCGACGATATGCGCCGAAAAGACCGGCAGAAATATCCGCCAGGTTCCCAGTCTCTCCGCACCGCGCGAGCGAACGATCAGGCCAATACCTCCGGAGATACCGCCGATCAGTACCGCACCGGCAGTGATGATGGGATTGATGGCGTAGCCGACCAGCACACAGCCGACAAGATCGGCCACAGCCCCCACGATTGCACCGATGACGGGCCCGAACAAAAGACCGGCCAGAATGATAGACAGATTTTCAAAGCTTACGCGCACCGTTTGGCTCAGATTGATGGCCAGATATTTGCCGAGCACGATGGAAAGTGCGCTGAGCAGCGCCGCGATAACCATAATACGCAAACTGCCGAACAAGGCAAGGCTGCCTGCATGCGCCGATGAATGATGTTTGTCAGACAAAATAAAAAACCTCCTTCCCTTGCTGCATATGGCAAGGAAAGGAGAACGCGCAGCACATGTGCCACCCGTATCCTTATGCCGTACGAAGCGGGATGCAAGATACGAACCGCAGCCAACGCTTTCGTCCCACCGACAACTCCCCGTCCGGCAGGCACTTAACGCCCGTACCTTTACTCTTCCAAAATTTCAGGGTCGGAAGCATAGTATGGCCTCCGACCCTTTTATTATACCGCGTGTCGCGGCTTTTGTCAAGGGGAAAATTTAATTTCCCCCAAAATATGACATCATTCCAGCTCGTCCAGCTTGATCAACAGCTCATCCAGAATAGTTTCCCATCTGGGAGCGTGCATGGCAATGCGGGAAGCAACCGTCGAGGTATCAAAGGTTGCATAGAAGCTATATGCATCAGTATAACCGTACGACCAAGCGTTGACAAAATCAGCGCCAACACTGTCGCGGATCAGGTCGATCATTTCCTTGGAGTCATTGTCGCGCGTGTAGCGGTCCTTCAGAATGATATCGTAATAGGTGGGAGAAACGCTGCGGTTACTCTCAGCAGACAGTGCTTCCAGTACGATAGCCGCCTCGTTCAGATGGAGCGAGGTATGCGGCAGACCGACGATATTATTACCGGTACCACAGGTAATTCTGTAATTCTCGCACCAGAGCGAATCGCCCAGCGGAACGGGAACGATGTAGAAGTCATCCTCCATCTCACGGACCGTCTCCTCCTCTGCCGTGGAGAAGGTACGGAAGTAGATCATAGCCTCACCGCTGGTGAACAGCTTGAGCTGTGCCTCGTAAGTCATCTCCAGCGTGGAATATCTTGCCGTGCTGATATCGCTCAGATACCACATGATATCTGCCGTTTTTTCGTCATCGATGGCAATGGTAATGTTTCCGTCCTCGTCGCGGCGAGAGGAATCGATACCGGCACAGTAAGCCATTTCGACACCCAGCGACTGCTCATAGCCGAAACGGTCGCCGCGGTCATACTTATCGTTACCGTTCATATCAACGTAAGCAAGCTCCGCGATCTCGCTCATGATCTCAAACGTCCATTCCTTGTCACGAACCAGGTCGTAAATGGAGCCGTAGCCCTCCAGCGCGATCTCCTCGTAAATGCTGGCATTGACGTAAGCAGCCACGATCTGGCTGATATGCAGCAGCGTGATATCACCCGTCAGCCAGTACAGCTTATCGGAGTAGTTGATGCTGTTGATGTAAGTAGTAGACCACCAGGGCTTTTCGATATCAATATACTGCTCATCCAGATTGTTAAAATTGTACATCATACCGGTTGCAGCAAGACCAATGTCGAAATACTCATATCCGACCAGAACATCGTAATCCGAAGAACCCGACGTCAATGCGGGGGTCAGCGGTACGGACAGGCCGGCAAAGCCGCTGAATTTTTCATGAGTGAACGCAACGTCAAAGCGCTCCTCAATCATCGTATTTCTATTGTACATGGCGTCGTTGATCAGATCGCCATTCTGCGACTCGGCATCAATGGAGCATCCGCTCTTGACAGGGCCGGCATCAAGATACGCAAAGTTCAATTCAATTCCACCCATGGACATCTCGGGCAGATCATCCGCCCAGGGACTTTCCTCCACATCCGGCTCTCCCGGTGTATCCTCCTTGCCGGGATCTTCAGGCTGATCCGGCTGTTGTTCGGGTTCCTCTGTGCAAGTCAGCAGCGCACTCATGCACATCATCAGTGCAAGCAAGAGGCAAAGTATTTTTTTCATCACTGTCTTCTCCTTCTATGTGTCGATGAATTGCAAAGGAATTTATCCTCCGCCTACGTATATTATACTCTTTTAGAGAAATTTGTCAAGTGTTTTTGCCAAATTCGCCCGTCGCTACAAAAAAGGCCGCCGCAAAAAGCGGCAGCCTTTGATTGTATCCGATGTTATTCCAACTCCTCCAGCGTCATAAGCAGCTCCTCCAAAACGGTCTCCCACTTCGGTGCATGGGTAGCGATACGGGAGGAAACCGTGTTGGAGTCAAAGGTCAGATAGAAGTCGTAGGCCCCGGTATAGCCGAAGGACCAGGTGTTAACAAAATCAACGCCGACAAGGCTTCTGACCATATCCATCATTTCCTTGGACTCGTTATCGCGCGTGTAGCGATCCTTCAAAATGGTATCGTAGTAAATGGGCGTGACGGACTTGTAGCTCTCAGCCGCCAGTGCCTCCAGAATGATGGTGCACTCTACGGGATTCTCAACCGTGTGTGCCAGACCGATGACGTTGTTACCGGTCATGCAGGTGCTGCGGTAGTCGGTGCAGTAGTAGGGATCGCCCAGGGGGATCGGCACGATGTAGAAGTCATCCTCCATCTCGCGGAACAGAACATCCTCTGCAGCCATCAGATCGCGGAAGTAGACCATGGCCTCACCGTTGGCAAAGATCTTATACTGTCCCTGCTCGGTGTTGTTGCTGACAGATGTCTTAGCCGTCCAGACCTCGTTGAGGAACCACATAATATCGGCGGTCTTCTCGTTGTCAATGGCAATGACCATATCTCCGTTTTCATCGCGAACAGAGGAATCGATACCTGCGCAGTAAGCCATCTCGACACCCAGCGAGTTGAGGAAGCCGAACTGGTCGCCGTCATCGTACTTATCGTTACCGTTGGTATCAAAGTATGCATCCTCGCACATGACCATCATGTTCTCAAACGTCCATTCCTTGTCACGAACCAGCTGATACAGAGGCCCCCAGTCCTCAAGGCAATACTCCTCGTATATTCTTGCATTGACGTAGGATGCCGCAATGGTGCCGATGTGCGCCAGCGTGATATCACCCGTCAGCCAGAACAGCTTGTCGGAGTAGTTGATGTTGTTGATGTAATCGGTGGACCACCAGTCATTTTCGATGTTGAGCTGACTGCCGGCAATGCGGTTGAAGTTATACATCAGACCGGTTGCAGCCAGACCGATATCGTAATACTGATAGCCGACCAGCACGTCGTAATCGGTCGCGCCGGAGGTCAGAACAGGGGTCACAGCCGTGGCAATACCGCCCGCCGTCGACACCTCGTTACCGGTCAGGACAACGTCAAAGCGCTCCTCGACTGCCGTATTGCGGGAGTACATCGCATCGTTGATCAGATCGCCGTTGGGCTCCTCTGCGTCAACGGAGCAGCCGTCCTTGACACCGTTCTTATTAAAATAGGCAAACACGATCTCAAGACCGTTCATCTGCTGATCCTCAATGTCATCCAACCACGGGTCTTCCTTGATCGGCTCATCGGGAGTATCTCCGCCATCCTGGGAAGGCTGGTCGGGCTGCTCCTCGGGCTTCTCCTCGGCACACGCCATAAGAGCGGTGGCACACATCAAAAGCGCCAGCATCAGGCAAAGTAGTTTTTTCATCATGATCATCTCCTCCATGATTTCAAGATACCTCATTATAGCAAATCCATTTGCCGTTGTCAATAGGTTTTGTGAAAAAATGTAATCGGTTACGCGAATTTGTTGCTTATTTTCATCTTTCGTCAGAAATAATAAAGGATATATCCTTTGCTCGTGAAAATCCGTCGTTTCGTCAATTGATTTTAGTCGGCTAAAGTGGTACAATTATATGGTATAATGAAGAAATATTTTTTCTGCACACCGGAGGACTGCATTCATGAACATTGATCCTACCGTTTTGCGACGCGAGGAGGATGCCTCCCTGCGTCTGCGGACGCTGTATCGCCAATACGGCTATACAACGTTCAAAATGAGCAAATTCGAGGAATACGATCTCTACGTCCGTAACAAGGACTTTCTGACCGCCGAGCGCGCCATCACCTTTACCGATACCGACGGTAAGCTTTTGGCGCTCAAGCCCGACGTTACGCTTTCTATCATCAAAAATTCACGGGATACCGACGGGATGACCTATAAGGTCTGCTATAACGAAAACGTCTACCGTATCTCCGAGAGCACACACACCTGGCGCGAAATTCCGCAGGTGGGACTGGAGTGTCTTGGCATGATCGACCTGTATCAAAAGAGCGAGGTGCTCTACCTTGCCGCCAAGAGCCTGGAGATTCTTGACACCGGCTATCTGATGGACATTTCCCACATCGGCATGCTGCAGGGCGCTTTGGAGCTGATCGACGATGACAAGGCGCTGCGTGACCGCATGATGCGCGCCGTCGGGCAAAAGAACGCCGACGAGGTGCGCCGGATGCACGGCGAGGGGCTGATCGGCGACAACGCTGCTGATACCTTTATCGCGCTGCTGTCCTGCGACGGCATGCTTGCCGACGTGCTCCCCACCCTGGACGCGCTTTGCGCCAACGACACCATGCGAGCCACCGTCCGTGAGCTGCGTGAGCTTGCCGACATTCTGCTGGAGGAGGACGGTCTGGCATCGCATCTGCGCCTGGACTTCTCTGTAGTCAACAGCATGAGCTACTACAGCGGACTTTTGTTCCAGGGATTTGTCCAGGGCATCCCCCAGAGCGTACTGTCGGGCGGACAGTACGACAAGCTGATGCGCAAGATGGGCCGTCGCGCTGATGCCATCGGCTTTGCCGTCTATCCCGATCTGCTGCAGCATCTGCCCGACAATCATCCACGCCAGAATGATGCCGACGTGCTGCTTCTGTACACCGCCGCGGACTCGACCGCGCAGCTGCACCGTACCGTGCGTGAGCTGATCGCTCAGGGCTTGAGTGTTCGCTGCGCTACGGCTATCCCCGATAAAATGACCTACGGTCGCGTGATGCACCTGAGCGACTGCGCAGGAAAGGAGTAAACCGATGGAAATGATCAACATTGCCCTGCCCAAGGGTCGCCTTGGCGAGAAGGTTTACAGCATGTTCGAGGCAGCCGGCTACGAGTGTCCCTCCATCCGCGAAGTCAACCGCAAGCTGATCTTCACCAACGAGCAAAAGGGCGTCAGCTTTTTCTGGGTCAAGCCCAGCGATGTTGCTATCTACGTAGAGCGCGGCGCTGCCGATATCGGCGTGGCCGGACGCGATATTCTGCTTGAATACCGTCCCGACGTGTACGAGCTTTTGGACCTGGATCTGGGCAAATGCCGCATGGCGGTCGCCGGGCCGAGCACCTTCCGCGACGACCCGACCAAAACGCTGCGCGTCGCCACAAAATTTGAGCGCATTGCACGCACCTATTACGCAGGGCTGTGCCGTGATATCGACATCATCCATCTCAACGGTTCCATTGAGCTGGCTCCCATTCTCGGTCTGTCCGACGTCATCGTGGACATTGTCGAGACCGGCAGCACGCTCAAGGAAAACGATCTGGTGGTGCTGGAGAACATCCTCCCCATCAGCGCGCGCCTGGTTGCCAACAAATCCGCGTTCAAATTCAAGCACGATACCATTCGTGACATTACCGCAGGTCTTTCCGCACAAGTGGAGGCTCGCAAAGCCGAGAAGGCTTAACTCCAAGATAAGAGGTACTTTTTTATGATTCGTATTCTGAATATGTCCGAGGTATCCCGCGACGAAATTTTTGCTCGCGCCGAGACCATTACCTCGGTAGAAGATATTGTCACCGGCATCATCGCCAACGTCCGACAGAACGGCGACGCGGCACTGCGTGAGTATTGCGAAAAATTTGACAAGGTCCGCCTTGACACCTTCCGCGTCACCGAGGATGAGATAGCGTATGCCCTGACGCAGGTCGAGCCCGAATGTCTGAACGTGTTGCGCCAGGCAGCCAAGAATATCCGCGCCTTTCACCAAAAGCAGGTGCGCCAGGGCTTTGTCATGACTGAAGTGGACGGCGTGGTTCTCGGTCAGAAGGTCACGCCGATCGAAAAAGTCGGTCTGTATGTTCCCGGCGGCACGGCCGCCTATCCTTCGACCGTGCTGATGGACAGCATTCCTGCCATGATCGCCGGCTGCTCCCGTATCGTCATGGTCACCCCTCCCGGCCGCGACGGCCGCGTCAATCCCGTCATCCTGGCCGCTGCGCACATCGCCGGCATCACCGAGATTTATAAGGTCGGTGGCGCACAGGCGGTCGCCGCGCTGGCATACGGCACCGAGAGCCTGCCCAAGGTCGACAAGATCGTCGGTCCCGGCAACGCCTTTGTCGCCGAGGCAAAAAAGCAGGTCTTTGGCATGGTGTCCATTGACATGATCGCAGGTCCCTCTGAAATTCTGATCGTTGCCGATAAAACCGCAAATCCCCGTTACGTTGCCGCCGACCTGCTCTCGCAAGCGGAGCACGACAAAATGGCGTCCGCCGTTCTTGTCACCGATGACGCTGCGCTGGCTGAGGCAGTTTCCCTTGAGATCGAGGCACAGCTGACCATTCTGCCGCGCGCGGAGATCGCTCGCACCTCCATTGAGAACAACGGCAAGATCATCGTCACCGCCGATCTGAACGCCGCCATTGATGTGGCCAACGAGCTGGCTCCCGAGCATTTAGAACTGAGCGTCGCCGACCCCTTCAAGTGGCTCAGCGCCGTCAAGCATGCCGGCTCGGTGTTCATGGGGCACAATTGCCCTGAGTCCTTGGGCGACTATCTTGCCGGCCCCAACCACACGCTTCCCACCTCCGGCACAGCACGCTTCTCAAGCCCTTTGTCGGTAGATGATTTTGTTAAAAAGACGCAATTTTCCTACTTCACCCGCGATGCGCTGCGCCGCGTGGCTGACGACGTACATCTGTTCGCCACCAAGGAAGGCCTGGACGCACACGCAAGAGCGGCCACCATCCGCTTTGAGGAGGACGAGCAATGAGCCACTTTTTCTCCGCACGTCACGCTGCTCTTAACGCCTACGTTCCCGGTGAGCAGCCGCGCGACCGCAAGTACATCAAGCTCAATACCAACGAGTCTCCCTTCCCTCCACATCCGGCTGTTGCCGAGGCGGTCGCTACCGAGGCCGGACAGCTGCAGCTGTATTCCGACCCGACCATGAAGGCTTTGAGCGAAGCCATGGCGGCAACGCTTGGGGTTTCCCCCGCCCAGGTGCTGATGGTCAACGGCTCGGACGAGGCGCTCAACTTTGCCTTCTGGGCTTTCTGCGACGAGCAGCATCCCATCGCCTATCCTGCCATCAGCTACGGCTTTTATTCGGTGTTTGCCGCGCTGCATCATATCCCCGCCAAGGAAATTCCCCTGCGCGCGGATTTTTCCATCGACTACCGCGACTATTGCAGTCTTGACTGCGCCATCGTCATTGCCAATCCCAATGCGCCCACGGGTCTTGCGCTTCCGCTTGATGAGATCGAGCAGATCGTCAAGAGCAATCCCGATTATCCCGTCATCATTGATGAGGCGTACGTGGATTTCGGTGCCCAAAGTGCAATTACGCTGCTGCCCAAATATCCCAATCTGATGGTGGTCGGCACGTTTTCCAAATCGCGCTCGCTGGCAGGTGCCCGACTCGGCTTTGCCGTCGCCTCGCCTGAGATAATCGCCGATCTGAACACCATCAAATATTCGACCAATCCCTACAACGTCAACCGCATGACCGCCGCCGCAGGTCTTGCCACCCTTGCCCACAACGACGAGGCCATGGCAAACTGCCGCACCGTAGCTGCCACCCGAGAGAGAGTCAAGGATGAGCTACGTGCGCTGGGCTTTACCGTGACTGACTCCAAGGCGAACTTCCTGTTCGCTGCGCATCCATCTGTCAGCGGTGAGGTTTTATATCAGGCCTTGCGCGAGCGCGGCATTCTCATCCGCCACTTCTCTACCCCTGCCATTGCCAATTACAACCGCATCACGGTCGGCACAGACGCCGAAATGGACGCGCTGCTGGCCGCCATCCGTGAAATTCTCTGAGGTGTGAAAGGAAACCCTATCATGAGCAGAAGCACGCAAATTCAAAGAAAAACCGGTGAGACCGACATTCATCTGACCCTGAACCTTGACGGCTGCGGAGAGAGCGACATTGACAGCGGCTGCGGCTTTCTTGACCACATGCTGACGCTGTTCGCCCGTCACGGCAGATTTGACCTGGCGCTGTCCTGCGCAGGAGACGTGCAGGTGGACGACCACCACACCGTTGAGGATATTGCCATTTGCCTTGGCGAGGCGTTTTACGAGTGCCTTGGCGACAAGCGCGGCATCACCCGCTACGGCGATATCACGCTGCCGATGGACGAGGCGCTGATCCTGTGCGCGGTCGATCTGTCCGGTCGCGGCGTTCTTGGCTACGCGCTGGATATTCCCACCGAGAAGGTCGGCACGTTCGACACCCAGCTTTGTGAGGAGTTTTTCGCCGCCTTTGTGCGCGAGGCACGCATATCCTTGCACCTGCGCCAGCTGGCAGGCAGCAATTCTCACCACATCATCGAGGGCGCGTTCAAGGCTGCTGCACGTGCGCTGCGCCGTGCCGTTGCGCTCGATCCCGACGCCGAGGACGAGATCCCCTCGACCAAGGGTGTTCTGTAATTTTTTCAAACGAGGTAATTTTCATGAAACGTATCGGTATTGTTGACTACGGTGTCGGCAATCTGTTTTCTCTGCGCTCATCTCTGACGGCGATCGGTGTCGAGCCGGTCGTATCGGGTGATCCTGCCGTGCTTGCGGCATGTGAGCGC
>JAFTSR010000008.1 GCA_017467225.1 Clostridia bacterium
ATTGCCTGCAACATCAGCGCAGCCCTTGCGCTCCTCGCCGTCGATTTCGGTCAGGCAAAGTCCGGTTTCCTCCCGCACCTCGCGGCGCAACGCGTCGTATACGCTCTCGTACTCGCGCACCTTGCCGGCAGGCAGCTCCCACTTGCCGTTGGTATCTCCGCCGCCCGGCTTATCTCTGGTCTGCAGCAGAATGCAGGGCACACCGTCAACCGTGCGTTCAATGATCGCGCCCACGCAGGGCTTGGCAAAAATTTCCTCCATGCTCTGCCTCACTTGGCGCTGTACCAATCGTCGCCCACGGCGACCTCGACATCCAGCGGTACCGAGAAGGTAGCGGCGTGCTCCATCTCATACTGCAAAATTTCTTTGGCCTCTTCCGCCACGTCACGGTTCGCCTCAATGATCAGCTCATCGTGCACCTGTAATATCAACTTGGCGTCAATACCGGCCTCCTTGAGTTTGCGGTGGACGTTGATCATGGCAATTTTCATAACGTCGGCGGCCGTTCCCTGAATGGGGCTGTTCATAGCCACGCGCTCACCGAAGGCCTGCGTCATTTTGTTGGGCGCGGACAGCTCGGGAATATAGCGGCGACGACCGAAGGCGGTGGTGACAAAGCCGTCGGCTCTTCCCTGCGCCTTGACGTCGTGCAGATACTGATCAATCTTCGGATAGCTGGAAAGATAGCTTTCGATATACTCCTTGGCCTCATATCGGGATATGTGCAGATCCTCGGCCAAGGAAAACTCACCCATGCCGTAGACAATGCCGAAATTGACCGCCTTGGCACGCTTACGCAGCTCCAACGTGACATCTTCGGGCGCGACACCGAACACGGTCGATGCCGTCGAGGTGTGAATGTCCTTGCCCGAGCAAAACGCCTCCTTCATGTTCTCATCGTCCGAGATAGCAGCCAGCAGTCGCAGCTCGATCTGCGAATAGTCGGCATCGATAAACACGTAATCGCGGCTTTTGGGAATGAAATAGCGGCGCAGCTCGCGACCCATTTCGGTACGGATGGGAATATTCTGCAGATTCGGCTCGGCACTTGACAGTCGCCCCGTTGCTGTTCCTGTCTGCTTGAAGGTGGTGTGAACACGATGATTTTCGTCCGCCAGCTTAATAAGACCGTCCACGTAGGTGCTCTTGAGCTTAGTCACCTGTCGATATTCCAGAATATCGTCAATGATCGGATGGAAGCGGCGCAGCTTTTCCAGCACCTCGGCACCGGTCGAATAGCCCGTTTTGGTCTTCTTGGGTGCAGGCAGCGAAAGCTCCTCAAAGAGAATGACGCCCAACTGCTTGGGTGAATGAATATTGAAAGCGTGACCGACGTAGCCGTAGATCTTGTCCTCAAGCTCATGTGCGAGCAGCTCCAGCTGATCTCCATAAGCCGACAAGCCGTCGCAATCAAGTCCCGAGCCTTCTCTTTCCATATCGCAAAGCACAGCAGAAAGCGGCATTTCGATATCGTAAAACAGATGTGCCTGTCCGCTCTCGCCAAGCTGCGCATCGAGCACACTGTACAAGCGCCATACGAGTGGCGCGATAGGCTGTGTATCGGGGTCGTAAAGCTCCTGCAGATAGGACAGCGCCAGGCGGTCAGCGTCAAAGCTGCCGTCTCCCGCGCTGACAACGTACGCCGCCAGCATGACGTCAAAATAGCAGCTGCGGAAGTGCACGCCCAGCTGCTCCAGGGCGTGATAAACGTTTTTGCTGTCATAGCAGATCAGGCGCGTGTGGGAAGCAAGAATTTTCTCTATTTTGGCTGCATGATCGGCACTCACCTCCAAGACATACAGCCCTTGCCCGTCGTACAGAGATAGCGCCGATGCCGTAACACCAAGTGCCAGCGGTGCATCCTTGGCAAGTGCCGCCAGCTGCTCCACGCTAATGCTCTCAGCACTGATCGGTACGTCGGACGCGGTCGGCTCGGCCGGGAACAGCGCATCCTCCAGCGACATTTGTCCACCTGCGTCAGCGGTCGGTGCGGTTGCCGGCGCGGCGCTTTGTGCGGTACTGTTCACCTTATCCACCAAAGAAAAGCGCTTGATCAGGCCGGAAAATTCCATGCGGGTAAAGAAATCCAGCGCGCGTGCTGCATTCATGCCCTCACTGCGCAAATCCTCCAAGGGCATTTCAAGCGGAACCTCACGGCAAATGGTCGCCAGTGTACGGGAAATGTAAGCACTCTCTTTTCCCTCGGTCAGCTTTTTGAGCGTGGATGGCGTGTGCTTGGCGGTGGGCAGAGCCTCGTAAACACCGTCCAGCGAACCAAAATCCGCGATCAGCTTGAGCGCCGTTTTCTCGCCAATGCCCGGCACGCCGGGGATGTTATCCGAGCTGTCGCCCATCAAGGCCTTGACATCCACAAACTGCGAGGACGCGACACCGTATTTTTCAAAAAATGCCGCCTCGTCCATATCGATCGTCTCGGTATTGGTCGCCAGCAGCACGTGAACGCCGTGGTCGATCAGCTGCAAGGCGTCTCGGTCGCCCGTCAAAAGATAACACTCGGCGCCGCTCTCCTTGGCCATACGGGCCACCGTACCCAAAATGTCGTCGGCCTCATAGCCCTCTTTTTCTAAAACGTGGAAGCCGAGAATTTCGGCGCACTCCTTGGCGGGGGCAAACTGGGCGCGCAGCTCGTCCGGTGCGGGACGGCGACCTGCCTTATAATCCGCATACATTTTGTGGCGGAAGGTCGGTGCCTTGAGGTCAAACGCCATGACTGCAGCATCCGGCTGCAGCAACTCCCATTGCCGCATAACAATATTGATCATGCCGTAAATGGCGTTGGTAGGCTGGCCGTCGCGGGTGGTCAGCGCGCGGATGCCGTAAAAGGCACGGTTGATAATGCTATTTCCGTCAACTGCTAAAATTCGTTTGATTGATTCCATACTGTACTCCCTTGTCAAAGGTTTCTGCCAATAGTATACCACTTTTTCAACCGCTTTGTCAAGGTTTCTCCCGCTTTTGGCACGGGAGAATTTTCAGGACGGACGCAGAACATAAAATAAAACAAAGTGCGCAGCCGTAAAGCCACGCACCTTGATTTATGCCGGATGGATACCGCAAAGAAGAGCCTTACGCCCAATCCTCATCATCGGAAGACGAAGCGTCTGCCACAACCTCAAAATCGTCTTTACCCGCGCCGCACAGGGGACAGGTCCAATCAGCCGGAAGATCTTCAAAATCCGTTCCGGGCTCGATGTCGTTTTCGGGATCGCCTACTCTGGGGTCGTATTCGTATCCGCACAGTTCGCAAGTGTACTTTTTCATGGTCAGATGTTTCTCCTCTTGATATTTTTTTGATATATTTATAATACAGCAGCAAAGCCACTTTGTCAACATCTGATTGAACATAAATTTGCATAATCTTTTTTTGATTTTTGGAAATTTTTATGTGCATTTTGATTATTGCATATAAAACAGTTCTGTTTTTTGCAAATCTGACATACAATGAAGCGAAAAAAAGCGCAAAAAGCGAGGGCAAAACGTGAAACATTCCCGGCAATTTATGGTACAGGCGATCATGATGGGCGCCTTTTCCGTGCTGATGCGCGCCATCGGCGTCAGCTTTCAGGTCTACGTCGTCTCACGCGTCGGTGCCGAGGTCAGTGGACTTAGCGCCCTGATGGGTGGTGTCTTTGGCTTTGCGGTCACGCTGGCACTTTCGGGTATCCAGCTGGGCTGTACGCGTCTGGTTGCTGAGGGCATTGGCTGCGGCGCGGCGCGGCGCGTGCGGCACACGCTTATCTGCGCCTTGCTGTACGCCTGTTTTTTCGGTTGCCTCTCCGCCTTGGCGCTGTTTCTTTTCGCGGAGCCGATTGCCCACATCGGTCTGCGCCACGCCGAAGCGGCTCTCCCCTTGCGCATCATGGCGCTTTCGTTGCCTTCCATGGCGATTACATCCTGTCTGTGCGGCTATTTTGTCGCGGTGCGACGGGTCTATAAAAGTACGCTTCTCCAGCTCGGTGAGCAGCTTTTGCGCATTGCGCTGACGGTATTTTTATTCCGCGGCATGCATGATGCTCCTTCAGCGGCGCACGCACTTTCCCTGCTCGCTCGCGCCGACACACTCACGTCTACGAGCGCGACACTTTGCCTACTGGCGCTGTTTTTGCTGGATCGCCGCCAGCATGCCAAAGAAATTCCCGACATGGGAGACACCTCATCGCTGCGCCGGGTTGCCGGGCATCTTTTGGCTGTCACCCTGCCTGTCGCCGTCTCGGCCTATGCGCGCTCCGGGCTGATTTCCCTGGAGCATTTGCTGCTGCCGCAGGGACTGGCACGCTTTGGGCAGGAGGAGGGCGTCGCGCTGGCCGCCTACGGCGCGCTGCAGAGCATGGCTTTGCCTGTTGTGCTGTTTCCTGCTGCGCTGCCCGCCGCCTTTGCCAATCTGCTGATCCCCGAGGTGACCGAGCGGCACGTGCGCGGCGAAATGTCGCAGATCCGCGGTATCATTCAGCGCGTTCTTTCCCTGGCCCTGCTGTTTGCCATCGGCACCGCCGGCGTGATGCTCGGCTTTGCCGACGAGCTTGGGCAGCTGCTGTATCAAAACGGGCAGGCGTCGCATTTTATCCGCTGCCTGGCCCCCTTAATCCCCGTGATGTACCTGGACAGCGCCGTGGATGCCATGCTCAAAGGTCTGGGACAGCAGGTCAGCGCCATGGGCATTAACATCATTGACGCCTCGCTTTCGGTGCTTTTGGTTTGGATTTTAGTGCCGCGCATGGGCATCTACGGCTATCTTACCACCATCTACGTCACCGAGCTGGTCAATGCATCGTTGAGCATTCTGCGTCTGATCCGGGTCAGCCGCGTGCATGTTTTCCCCGGGCGGTGGGTGCTCAAGCCGGCTTTAGGCGCGTTTGGTGCGATTGCGATTTTCCACCTTATCC
>JAFTSR010000085.1 GCA_017467225.1 Clostridia bacterium
CGGACGCTGTGCAGGGAAACCGCTTTCCGACGCTGCCTCGCCGACCTATGGCAAGGACGTCAATGGAATTACCTCCACTCTGCTCAGCGTGTCCAAACCCGACTACAGCCGTTGCGCCTGCGGTACGGTTGTCAATCAAAAATTCTCTCCATCCGTCTTTGAGGACGGGAATCGGGAAAAGCTGCTGCGTGCCATTCGCGTTTATTTTGCGCGAGGCGGCCAGGAGCTGCAGATCAACGCCACCTCCCCTGAGGTGCTGCGCGATGCCATGGAGCATCCCGAGAATTACCGCAATCTTGTCGTTCGCGTATCCGGCTTTTCCGCCACCTACATTCACCTCGCCAAAGAGGTTCAAATGGATATTCTGTCCAGAACGCAGCATGCATAAAAACACGTTTACATACGAAAGGAATTGCAACAATGAAAGCAAAAGCAGCAGTATTTATGGGCGCAAATCAGCCCTTCGAGATTCGGGAATTTGAGGTGACCGCGACACCGTCCGGATACGGGCGCAGCACGCTGATCGCCAGCGGAATTTGCGGAACCGACGTGCACTTCCATAAGGGAAAGCTGTTCGTTCAGGCTCCTACTATAATCGGTCATGAATTTGTCGGCAAGCTTGAGGATTGTGATGCGGACGAGGCAGCTGCCTACGGACTGAAGGTTGGCGATAACGTGATTGCAGACATTGCAGTGCCTTGTGGAGAATGCTTGCTTTGCAAGAACGGCGATGACGCCAATTGCGTGAATATGCAGGTCACCAATGGTGGCAGCATTGACGTAGCCCCCTACCTGTACGGTGGATACACAGAGGTCAATTACACCCCCCTGACCAATCTTGTGAAGATTCCCGATCAACTGGATCCCACGATGGTCGCAGCGTTTGCATGCCCCGGCCCCACCGCCATGCACGCCTTCCATCTGGCAGAGCTTGCGGGTGTTACGATTGACAGCAATACCGTTGCTGTTGTACAGGGCTTAGGTCCTGTCGGCTGCTATGCCGTCATGTATCTGAAGGCACTGGGTGTCAAAAAGCTGTATGCCATTACCGCAGGCAACAACGAGCAGCGTGAAGCGCTGGCACGTCGCCTGGGTGCAGACGAGGTGTTGAATCTGAGCCGCATGGGAGTGGACGCCGTCACAGACTATCTGCAAAAAGAGAATGGCGGTCTTGGTGTAGACCTTTGCTTTGAGGCTTCCGGTGCACCCGCAGCCGTCGTACAGGGCATGAACATTCTGCGAAATCGCGGTGTGTATCTGGTCCCCGGTCAATACAGTAACAGTGGCGGCATTGAGATTCAGCCGCAGATGATTACCTTCAAGGCTCTGCATATCATCGGCTCGTCACAGTATTCCATGTCGGACGTCCGCGCTTATCTGCACTTTTTGTGTGAGCATCCCGAGCTGCACGATACCATCAAAGCCCTGATCAGCCAGTATCCTGTCAGCGAGGTCAATCAGGCGTTTGACGATGCCAAGGCAGGGAATAACGTCAAGACACTGTTGGTGAAATAATCAAGAAGAGTGGAGGTTGACTATGCTTCTATATTACGGAATATTTCTTGCATGCATGAGCTTGGCTGCATGGATTCTGTACGCAGCCGATAAACGAAAGGCAAAGAAAGGGAGATGGCGCATTCCCGAGGCCACGCTGCTGGGAATGGGCTTTTGCGGCGGTGCCGTTGGTGCGCTGCTTGCCATGAATACGCTGCGGCACAAGACCAAGCACTGGTATTTCTGGGTGGTCAACGTGATCGGTTTGGTTCTGCATATACTGATCGCCGTTTGGCTTTATTTGTATTTTTGATCTTCACGCTGAGTCATATCCATTTCTGAACAAATGTAAAAGAACCATCACATCTTGGGCAGCACACCGCTCGGCGTGCTTCTGTTCCGCTTGGCGTTGCCAACGGTGCTTGCCCAGCTGATTAACATGCTTTATAACGTTGTGGGCCGTATGTACATCGGCCACATCCTTAACCGGCGTCGGTGTCTGTATGCCCGTCATGATGATCGTTTCGGCATTTGCCGCGCTGGTCGGCAGTGATCGGTGATAATCAAAATTCTATCGGAAGGTATTAAAAATGAAAACCCACACCGTGACATACTGGGGGAAGTATGCGCCGGAGGCGTATGTCTCCAACGGCGTGATCGGCTTCCGCTTCGGAAAGAACCCCTTCATCCGCGCCACTGGGCTTATGGCGGGCTTTACGACTCTGCGCGAAAAGATGCAGGTTGAGGCAATGGCGCTTGTGCCGACACCGCAGCTTACCTTTGCGGTGGATGGCATCATCATCGAGCCGGAGATTCTCTCTCAATCCTATGATTTTGCGACCGGCGAGTTTACCACCACGGCAAAGCTCGCGGATGTAACCGTCACGTACCTGCTGTACTGTTCGCGCACCTGTCCGACTTTGCTGATGTCGCATCTAACGTTTACGGGAAGACCTGCGGCGGTTGCCGTGGACGTTTCTTACGCTGTCTGCGACGAATATCGCTACACGCTGGGCGACGCGAAGTATTTCGGGGGCTATGAGAACGCCTTTGACGGAAAGTGCCTGCAGAAATCTTCCGACGGTACCACATCGGCAGGGATTGCTTACAAAATTTTCGGTGACGTGCGCAAGACACCCGTAGCCCCCGCGTCCGGCGTACTCGGTGAACGTGCAGAGTTTGACATTGGCGAAAACGGCACGGATATTCAGCTCGTTACGTCGTATGTTTCATCTGCCATGCACAGCGAGCCTCACAACCAGGCGCAGCGCATGATTCAGCTTTCGGCTTGGCAGGGTGTGGAGCGCCTTCGTCAAGCGAACCGAAAGGCGTGGGCAAATCTATGGGAGAGCCGCATCACCATCGACGGTGCGGGGGAGGAATGGCAGGACGCAATCGACGCATCGTTCTTCTACCTGATGTCGTCGGTGTCCGAGTTCTCGCCGAGCTCCGTCTCCCCGTATGGTTTGAGCCAACCTGATGCATATGAGGGGCATTGCTTCTGGGATACCGAGAGCTTTATGTTCATGACGCCACTGTTCTGCGCACCTGACGTGGCGCGAGCCATGCTTGACTACCGCTTTTGTCGGATCGAAGCGGCGAAAAACAACGCGCGCATCAACGGCTACCGTGGCATCC
>JAFTSR010000086.1 GCA_017467225.1 Clostridia bacterium
GCACGTTTTCTTCGGTTCACTTCTTTGTCGTGTGACAAAGAAGTGAACAATAAGCCAACTATAGTTAGAAAGTTATGTTCGCACACTCTTAATCCACCCTCCACAAGGAATCCCTATGCTACCAAAATTTCATTCCGACACGGACCTTGCCGCCTGTGCAGTCACCATCAAAAAACATGTTTCGGGAAAGGACGCATCCCATCTGGGTGCGTTCTCTTTTGGCACGCACCTCGACATTTCCCTCTACGTCCCGCGCACACTTGGTAGCCGTGCCGTCGTGCTACGTCTGTATCCCGACGACCTGCCCTGCGAGCTGCCGTATGGTGAGCATCCACTGCGCGGTGCAGACGATCCCGCCTATACCGACCTGCCGCTCATCTTCAAAAACACCGACAGCGGCATGGATGAATACACACTGACACTGGATACCTCTGCCCTTTGCGGCGATCGCCACTGGGGACTTTATTACTACGAATTTCTCTTTTTGCGCGGCTTTGACACGCTGTTCACCAACAGCCTCAACAATGTGGATTTTACACTGACGGGTGAGAGCGCATCCAAATTCCGCCTTTTGATCTATGAAGAAAATTTTGACACACCGCACTGGTTCCGCGGCGGTGTCATGTACCATATATTCGTTGACCGCTTCTGCCGCGGTGCAGGTCCCGTAACACTTCGTCCGGGCACCGAGCTTGATGAGGATTGGGACGGCGGTCACGTGCAGTACAACGCCTATCCCGGCGCGCCCTTGACAAACAACCGCTTCTTCGGCGGCAACCTTTGGGGTATTATCGAAAAGCTGGATACATTGCGCGCGCGAGGCGTAACAACGCTGTACTTAAGCCCGATTTTTGACGCAGCCTCCAATCACAAATACGACACGGGTGACTACGAGCGCGTCGATCCCTTCTTCGGCGGCGAGGCGGCACTCCAAAAGCTGCTTGCCGAGACCCGCAAGCGCGACATGCACGTAATTTTGGACGGCGTTTTCAACCACACGGGAGATGACAGCCGCTACTTCAACCGATACGGCAACTACCAAGGGACGGGTGCGTATCAGTCGCCCGACTCCCCCTACGTCGATTGGTATTCCTTCCGGGAGCATCCCGATAGCTACGAATGCTGGTGGGATATTCCCATCCTGCCCCGTCTTGACGGTCGGAAGGCCGCCGTACGCGACTATTTCACCGCCGAGGATGGCATCGTTCCCACCCGCATCCGCCAAGGCATTTCCGGCTGGCGCCTGGACGTGGCGGACGAGCTGACGGGAGAATTTCTCGATCAGCTGCGCGCCAATGCGCACAAGGCCGCCAAAGCGAACGGTGAGCAGCCGCTGATCATCGGCGAGGTGTGGGAAAATGCCGCTGACAAGATCGCCTACGGCAAGCGCCGCCGCTATTTTTCGGGACGTCAGCTGGACAGCGTCATGAACTATCCCTTGCGCCACGGCATTATTGCCCTGGTGCGTGACGGCGACGCGACGCTGCTCTACGACACGCTGACCGAACTGTACAGCTCCTACCCCACCTCGGTCTGCCACTGTCTGATGAACCTGCTCGGCACACATGACACCGAGCGCATTCTGACTGTTCTTGGCGACCCGAACTTGGGTGATGACCGCACCAACGAGCAACTTTCCACCGCGCGTCTGACCGATGCGCAATATGCGCTTGCCGTAGCCCGACTCAAAATCGCCGCGACTGTGCTGTACACTGTGTTCGGTGTCCCCTCGGTCTTTTACGGCGACGACGTCGGCATGCAGGGACATCACGACCCCTTCTGCCGCCTGCCCTACCCATGGGGACGAGAGGACAGCGAGCTTTTGGCGCATTTCACCCGTCTGGGTGAGCTTCGTGCGCAGCATGCTGTCTTTGTAGACGGTGATTTCCGCATTCTTGCGCACACGCCCTGCGCGCTGATGTACGCGCGTACCAACGCGACTGAACAGATTTTGCTGGCCGTCAACGGCGGCGACGGGGAGATTGCGCTTCCCTTGCCAGCCGAGCGCACATATATGCCGATCGACCTCTCAGGGGAGGACAACCAACCGCTGCCTCTGCTTTGTGACACGGTTCATCTCATGCCGCACAGCTGTCTGCTCCTGCACAGCGAAGGAGGCGCGCTATGACCTATCTTCACGCGCTGCAATATCTGCGTGAGACTGCGCAGGACTCCCCGGAGATGGCAGAGGAAAGCGCGCGGACCGTTTCCCGTCGGGATGTCAATCCTCTTTACGAGACCTACTGTACCGAGCTGCACCGGGATGCCGGCAGCGTCAACTATCTTTTGTTCGATGCCGACGCCTTTGGATTGCTGTGCGCCGCCTACTGTCGCGCCGCCCTCATGAAAGCCGGTTTTGTCGTCGGTGAAATTGCCGACAGCACGGTCGGTGATCTTTCCGAGGTGCTCCGTATCGACGGTACACCGCTCTCTGCCGCACATCTGCGTGAGGTCTGCCACATCGCACGCGCCACCGAGCAGCGCATTTTGCGTCACGCTGCCAAGGAGGCTGCCGCGCAAGAGGGCACGCCCCATACTATTCTGCCTCTGTCTGCCGCACAGCGCTGCGGTGCTGTCCTGCCGCGCTTGTTTGCCGACGCCGGCTGCCGCGTCATTTTGCTGATCGGCAACACGCAGGACGCGCGACTGCGACAAATGGCGCACGGTGTCGCTTCGGGTGCTGTCGCTGTGCTCAGCGCCGCCGCTCACCGACCGCTGCAGCGTTTTCCACAGGGAACGCGCGAGGTCGTCTGCCCCACCTGCAGCACCACCGTCTTTCGCAGGGTGACCGACGCCTGCTCTCGTAGCGGCAGCCGCCTGACCGTGACCACCACATCCCACCTGACGCGCACGGACGCACTTCCCTTCTCGCAGCGTTTTTCTTATCGCTCCATACCGACCTGCACGCTGCGCTGCGGCACTGCAGAGGCACTGCGCGCCGCCATGCTGGCGTGTGAGGCCATGCTGGCCTTGGGAAGGCTGGGCTGTCCCGTCTCCGGGGATGCGATGGCACGCGGCTTCTCTTGTACCGCCGAGCCGTACTTTTTCTCACCCGTCTCCATCCAACCGCTGCTGATCGCGCATGCGGTGCACGGTGAGGATGATCTGGACGCTCTTTTGCAAGCGCTGCAGGAATACTCTGATGCGCTGCCTGCCTCCTGTCTTTTCCTGTGCGAGGAAACGATGCCGCAGGCCTTGAAAACCGCTCTGACGGATTTGGGTACGGTCGCGCCGCTGACACAAGACAACATGATCAATGCACACAAGGAAGCCGGCGACGCGCAAGCCACCTATCTCATCGGCTCTCGCTCCATGCTCGCGCAGCATATTGCCGCCCTCAAAGGCAGCATCCGACGCCTTTGATCCCGCCATTTTCCGTCATTGCGTAGCATAATCGCAAAAAAATCGTAATATTTCTGTAAATTTTTTAATTTTTTTGAAAAAAGCCCTTTTCTTTTGACAAGTTTTAGTATATAATAGAAGACAGAGCCGCCGGGGTGTCCGGCGCACCGATTGATTTACGAAATTCAGAAGCGGAGGAATTCACAATGCCAAAGTATAAACTGTCCATTGCTGACCTGGATATCAACGTCAGCACCACCGAAAGCACCGATATGGTACATACCCTTGAAGGAATGGTCGACCGTCGCATCCGCGAGATCGTCTCCAAGAGCCCTCGCTGCTCCAAGAGCGAGGCTGCCATTCTCTGCGCGCTGGACTACTGCGCAGACAGCATCAAGGGCGAGACCAAAACGCGCGACATGGAGCACGAGTACGTGCAGATGTCCCGCGCGCTGGAAAATCTGAAAAAAGACTATGAGGAAATGGCTGCCGAGCTGGAAAAGCTCCGCCAGGAGAACGCTGTCATGAGCGACATTCTCTCCAAGGCAGCAACGCCTGCTGCCGAGAGCACCGAGCCTGCTCCCACTGCGGACGTCGCTGACGGTGAGCAGATCGCGCTCGATCTGCCTGTCGCTGAGGAAGCCGCACCTGCAGCCGAGGATACCACGCCGCCTGCAGCTACCGAGGTTATGTTCGAGGGCGAGCACGCCGAGGACAAGCCCAAGAAGACGCGCCGCTCTACTCGCTCCAAGGTAACTGCCAGCAGCAAGAGCAAGGTCGGCGATATGTTCGACATGCTGACCTTCAAGGATGTCTGATATGGTATCTCCCACCAACACGGTGATTACATCCGACACAGAGCGCCCGGTGCCAAAGCTGCCCGAGCTGCTCTGTCCCGTCGGCTCTCCTTTTGCGCTTGACGCGGCGATCGAAGGGGGAGCCGACGCGCTTTATCTGGGCGGCAGCGCCTTTAACGCGCGCATGAATGCCGCCAATTTTGATGCCGAGCAGCTCAAAGCCGCCATCCAAACGGCGCATGCCTATGGCGTCAAGGTGTATCTGACCATGAACACGCTGCTTTACGACCGCGAGCAGCGTGATTATCTGCGCGCAGCCGCACAGGCGGCTGAGTACGGCGTGGATGCGCTGATCGTCGCCGATCTTGGCGGTGCTGCTGCCATTCACAGCGCACTTCC
>JAFTSR010000009.1 GCA_017467225.1 Clostridia bacterium
CATACCGCGGCAAGGAGATCTCCCGCACCACCCGTATTCTCTTCCCCATCATCATCACCATAGTTGCAGGTCTGGTCGCTCCCGACTCTGTCGCGCTGGTCGGATTTTTGATGTTCGGTAATCTGATCCGCGAGTGCGGCGTTCTGGACAATCTGTCTGAAACCGCGCAGAAGGTGCTGGCAAACCTGGTCACCATCTTCCTCGGACTTACCATCGCCTCGCAGATGGAGGCTACCAGGTTCCTGACGGGCGAGACGCTGCTCATCCTCGGTCTTGGTCTGTTCGCCTTTATCTTTGATACGGCAGGCGGCGTGCTGTTTGCCAAGTTCCTCAATCTGTTCCTCAAGGAAAAGATCAATCCCATGATCGGCGCTGCGGGCATCTCCGCATTCCCCATGTCGGGACGCGTCGTGCACAAGATGGGTCTTGCCGAGGACAATCAGAACTTCCTTTTGATGCATTCTATCGGTGTCAACGTATCGGGTCAGATCGCCTCGGTCATCGCAGGCGGCTTGATCCTCGCATTCTTCGGTTAATTGGGAGGTTGTAGCATGGATATTTTTAATAACATTGATATGTCTCGCTTTTATGATTCCCTCACCTATATGTGGCAGGGTATGCTTTGCATTTTCATCGTCATTGGCGTGCTGATCGTCACCGTTTCTCTCCTGGGTCGCATCCCGAGCAAGAAAGACTGATTCACGCCGCATAACAAAAGCCGGTACGGATGGTAAAGTCCGTATCGGCTTTTTTATATCAAATTCAAGGGTTCTCTCCGCCCCCGATATTCGCCGTCACGCCGACCACGCAGCAGATGACCTGCCGCGCACCTACAGCAAGCAATAAGCGTGTTGCGGCGGCCAGCGTCGCGCCGGCAGTAGTAATGTCATCCAGAAGAATAACCGTTTTGCCGCACACGGCATCGGTCGCGGTTTTGCGCCCTTTGATGGCTGCGTCGGCTTGTGCTTGCCGCCCGGCGTGATCCAGCGTTTTCTGCGCGGTCTTGCCGTAGTTCCGCAGCGTCTTGAGCACAGGCAGCTCCAGCGAACGTCCAAGCGCGCGTGCCAGCTCATAGCCCTGATCCACGCCCTCCTCGGCCACCGCTCGTCTGCGCCTGGGGATGTAGGTGACCACCGCATCCTGCTCACCCTCCACGCGCGCAATCACCTGCCAAAGCGGCAGCTGCACGTCCGATGCAAAGAAATGGAACAGTTCGCGGTCACGCAAACCCTTACAGCGCAGGATCAGCCGCTCGGGCAGCTCCTTCTGATTGGGGCGGTAGGCCACCGCCTTGATCAGCGCGGCACAGCCGGCTCCACGTAAAAGCGCGGGCATACAGTCGCAGCAACTGATCTCACCGCCGCAGTCCGGGCACCGCGCAGCCTTGGCACGTGCCCATTGCTCAAGGCAATTCGGACACAGCGGCAGCGGCTGCGGTTGCCGGAATATATCAAATCTGACACCGCACCCGCGGCACTTGGGCGGATAGAGCAGATGCGTCAGAAAAGTCAGCGCCGCGCTCATCACTCCTCACCCTTCCCTGCCGCCAGGCGTGCGGCAAGTCCCGTGTAACGCATGGACTGGCGATGATTTGCCACCATGGTCTGCACGATCTCTGGTCGCCCGACCAGAATGACCATGGTCTGCGCACGGGTAACGGCGGTGTACAAAAGATGGCGCGTCAGCAGCATGGGCGGCGCCTGGTACATGGGGATGATGACAATGGGATACTCGCTGCCCTGGCTCTTGTGCACCGTGATCGCCCAGGCGTGCTCCAGCTCGTCCAGAATGGAAAAATCATAGACCACGTGGCGGTCGTCGAATATAATTTCCATGCACTCGGCCGCGACGTTGATGCGCTCGATGATACCGATGTCGCCGTTGAAAACGCCCATACCCTCGCCGCCTTCTCCGCCGATGCGCTCCCAGGTCAGCTCGTAATTATTCTTGGTCTGCATGACGCGATCGCCCTCGCGGAAGACGGTGTCCTTGTGGCGATATTCCAGCTTGCCGTACTGTGTCGGATTGAGTGCCTCCTGCAGCAAGAGATTGAGGTGGTCGGTCCCTGCCTCGCCTCGCCGGGAGGGGGAGATAACCTGAATACCGTTTTCAGTGATCGCGCCATAGGTGCGCGGCAGACGATTTTTATACAGATCCGCAACCGTCAGCGCGATCTCGCGGTCACTTTGGCGGTACAGGAAGAAGAAGTCGTTATCCTTGACGTCCAGCCGTGGCATTTCGCCGCGGTCGATGGCGTGCGCGTTGGTGACGATCAGGCTCTTTTGCGCCTGGCGGAAAATCTCGGTCAGGCAGACCGTGGCAAAGCGCTCACTGTCGATCAAATCACGCAGAACGTTTCCGGCACCCACGCTGGGCAGCTGATCGGCGTCGCCGATCAGGATCAGTCGTGCGCCCGGCTTGATCGCCTTGAGCAGCGCACACATCAGGGCGCTGTCCACCATGGACATCTCGTCCACAATGATGACGCCCTCCTCCAGCACGTTGTCCTCGCAGCGGCGGAACATACCCGCGCGTCCCTCGCTCTCAGCGTATTCCATCTCCAACAGGCGGTGGACGGTACGCGCCTCACGCAGGGTCGACTCCGACAGGCGCTTGGCGGCACGGCCGGTCGGTGCGCACAGCGCCACCTTGTAGCCGATGCTGTCAAAAATATCGATCAACGCACGAACAACCGTCGTTTTACCCGTACCGGGACCGCCGGTCAGGATCATAACGCCGTTGATCAGCGCGTCGTATATGGCTTTTTTCTGCGACGGTGCATAGCTGACACCGGACGCCAGCTCCGCCTTTTCGATAAAGCCGTGGACGTCGGGCGCATTGACCGGCACACAGACGCGATCCAGCAGCACCAGCTTCATGGCGATATAGTGATCGCAATCATAAGCGTAGCTATCGTAGCAATTCCGCACGCCATCATTAGTCTCGCTCATGATGCGGCCGCTGTGAA
>JAFTSR010000087.1 GCA_017467225.1 Clostridia bacterium
TGACCAGGAGAATGGCCGTCGTGCCGTCCGGACGGACGCCTGCCGTTGCCCAGACGTGCGGATAGTCGCCGTCCTCGCAGCCGTCGATCGAAGTGGCCACAATATCGGTGCCGCCGGGCAGATACTTCATGATCAGCGAGGAGGGATAGTAGTTGAACTCGTCGGGGATCAGCTTATTGGAGTCGGTCTTGGAATACGACAGCATGGTGTAATACCTGTGCAGATAGCAGTTATACGTCCAAAGTCCGTAGCCCTTGGCGCCGGCGTTGAACAGCTCGATTGCCGCCTCGGCTGCAAAAATACGGGTACGGTAATCCTTTTGGGCGGTCTCGCTCTCGGCGCTCTTGGAGAAGGCAAAGGTGCCAAGCTCACTGACCACGACCGGTCTGCCGTCCGCCTGCGCGATCATTTTCTTGACCTCGGGAATGATGTAGGACGACACCGTGCCGCGCACGTCGGTGCCCTCGTCCTTCTGCCCGGACTCGATGGTCGCCAGGTAGCAGTGGTAGCCGATGATATCCATCGCGTCGCCGCACAGCTTATCCATATCCTTGATACGGTTGGGGTTGCCGTTGTCGGCCGCCATCCAGAAGACGGGACCGTCGTAGGCCTGAATCATGGTATCCTCGCGCACACCCAGGCGCGTCAGATGCTCGGCGATCTTGTTATACACGTCGACAAGCGTTTTCTGTCCGCCCTTGAGCTGCTCGGGCTCGTTATAGAAGGAAATTCCCTTGACGCAGTCGTAGCCACGCTCGACCTTGAGATGATACATGATAGCGGCGAAGGTCTCGGCATACTCGTCAAGGCTTACGACGTTGAGGTCATTGCCGCGACCCAGCTTATTGCCGTTGGCATCGGTTGCGGCCAGCCAGTTTTCGTTATTCGGGCAGAAGCCGAGTGCCTCGGAGCCGTTATCCCAGTTGCCGAGCACGACGTACAGACCCTTTTCCTCAAAGTAATCCAGCAGCTTATAAAAGGCCTCAAGGTAGGCGTAGTTGAGCGCCGGGAAGCCGGCACCGGAGCCCTGGGCGTCCTTTCGCTCGGAGAACTTGGGCGAGAAGACAAAGCCCTTTTCAAAGTCGGTGGTCATGGGGTCGTCGTTGTCGTTGATCGGCTCCCACATGGTCATGGACACGCAAAGACGCACGTACTGCATGCCGCTGTAGTCGATCAGCTTAAAATAGTCATCCCACAGCGCCTCCAGCTTATTCTCGTTTTTGGAGTACGGGATATGCTGGCTGCGTACACCGCTCCACTCGCCGCCGTTGACCAGGTTGATGAACACATAGGACGAGAAGTCAAAGTTGACACCGCCGCCGATAATATCGGGGTTGATGACATCGTCAAAGTTGATTGTCAGATCTCCCTTCATGCTGCCGCGTACCTGATCGGCCAGCGCAGCGGATGCGTCATATGTCATATCCAGCTCTCCTCCAAACGTAAAACCGTTTGCATCTACGTAATTTTCCAAAAAATAATTGACCGCCGTTTGCGTTGCGGTGGGATTTTCGCCGAGAATGACCAGCTTTTTGCCGTCGACCAGGCGGATGACAAAGTCGCCAAGCCCCAAGCCCTCGGCGTGGCTGATCTCGCGGTTGGTATTACCGACTAAGATCTCGTATTCCGTCAGCTCAAGGTTTTCCTTGTCGTTGGTCCAGTCGGTCGTGATCTTGAGCTCAACACCGGTCTTTTCCAAAATTCCCATGCGCAGCGCGGCCGCTGCGTTTTTCTCCTCGCCGGAAGCCTCCTCGCCGCGCACCACCCAGATCTCCTTGTCGATGGCAAAGGAGGACGCTGTCTCTGTCTGATCCGGTGTCGGCTCATCCGGCCCGGACGGTGTTGTATCATTACATCCGATCAATGCCA
>JAFTSR010000088.1 GCA_017467225.1 Clostridia bacterium
ATCGCGCGGATGGTGCCGTTGGGGCTCTTCCACATCTCGCTCAGATTGTACTCCTCTACGCGCTGCTTATTCGGCGTGATGGTAGCACACTTGACGGCGACACCGTATTTCTTGTTAGCCAGTGCTGCCTGCATGGTGACCTCGTCCTTGGTACGCTCACGCTCCGGTAAGCCAAGGTCGTAATACTCGGTTTTGAGATCGACGAACGGAAGAATCAGCTCGTCCTTGATCTGCTGCCACAGAATTCTTGTCATTTCGTCGCCGTCCATCTCGACCAGCGGCGTTTTCATTTGAATTTTTGCCATTGTTCTATCCTCCAACTATCAATTGTTACCTGCATCACGGATGTATTTCAAAAGTCCTCCGGCTTTGAGCATTGCCTGCTGACGCTCGGAGAACGATCCGCACAGTTTGATGCTCTCGCCGGTTGTCTTGTTGATCATGGTAGCCTCACCGGAAACGATCGCATCATACAGACCAACCAGCTCAAGCTCGTCGCCCTGCGTCAGCTTGTCATAGTCGTCAGGGTCTGCGAAGGTCAGCGGCAGAATACCGGCATTGATCAGATTAGCCACGTGGATACGCGCAAAGCTCTTGGCGATCACCGCACGGACACCGAGATACAGCGGTACAAGCGCTGCGTGCTCACGAGACGAGCCCTGGCCATAGTTGACACCGCCGACGATAATCGACTGTCCGGCGGCCAATGCACGCTCAGAGAAGGTCTCATCACAAACGGCAAAGCAGAATTTTGACAGATACGGAATATTGGAGCGGTACGGCAGAATTTTTGCACCGGCGGGCATGATGTGATCGGTTGTGATATTATCGCCCACCTTGAGCGTCAGCGGAGCTGCAATCACATCGGTCATAGGACGTGCCTCAGGGAACGGCTTGATGTTGGGACCACGCAAAACCTCAAGGTCAGCGGCCTCATCCGCTGCTGCCGGCATAAGTACGGCAGAATCATTGATCACAAAGCTGTCGGGCATAGTGATCTCGGGATAGTCACCCAGTGTTCTCGGATCGGTAATGTAACCGGTCAGCGCGGAAGCTGCGGCAAGCTCGGGAGAAACCAGATATACCTGGCCGTCCTTGGTGCCGCTTCTGCCTTCAAAGTTACGGTTAAAAGTTCTCAGAGAAACGCCGGCAGAGTTGGGAGAGAAGCCCATACCAATGCAAGGACCGCAAGCACATTCCAGAATTCTTGCGCCGGCAGCGATCATATCAGCCAGTGCGCCGCACTCAGCAAGCATAGTCAGAACCTGCTTGGAGCCGGGAGAAACAGAAAGGCTGACGGAATCGTCAATCTTCTTGCCCTTGAGAATGGCAGCAACGCGAAGCATATCACGCAAAGAGGAGTTGGTGCAGGAGCCAATGCATACCTGATCCACCTTGATAGCCGAAAGTTCCTCTGCCGTCTTGATATTGTCAGGGCTGTGCGGACAAGCAAGAAGCGGTTTGAGCGAAGAAAGATCAATATCGATCACACGGTCATAAACGGCATCTGGGTCGCTTTGAAGCGGCACATAGTCCTCTTCTCTGCCCTGAGCAGCAAGGAATGCGCGCGTCGTTTCATCGGAGGGGAAAATGGAGGTCGTAGCGCCAAGCTCAGTGCCCATGTTGGTGATGGTCGCTCTCTCAGGAACAGACAGTGTCTTGATACCCTCGCCACCCCATTCAACAATGTAACCGACACCACCCTTGACGGACAAAATTCTCAGAATTTCCAGGCTGACGTCCTTGGCACTGACCCAGGGAGAAAGCTTGCCGGTCAGATTGACCTTGATCATCTTGGGCATGGTGATGTAATATTCACCGCCACCCATAGCGACAGCGACGTCCATACCGCCGGCACCAAACGCCAGCATACCGATACCACCACCTGTGGGCGTGTGGCTGTCAGATCCGATCAGTGTCTTGCCGGGCTTGCCGAATCTCTCCAGGTGCACCTGGTGGCAAATACCGTTGCCGGGACGGGAGAAGCGAATGCCGTATTTCTTGGCGACCGACTGGATATAGCGATGGTCGTCTGCGTTCTCAAAGCCGGACTGCAGCGTATTGTGGTCAATGTAAGCAACGCTCAGCTCAGTACGGACACGGGGAATGCCGATGGATTCAAATTCCAAATATGTCATCGTACCCGTAGCATCTTGCGTCAGTGTTTGATCCATGCGAAGCGCGATTTCCTGGCCGGCGATCATCTCACCCTTGACCAAATGCGCTTTGATAATTTTTTGTGCGATTGTAAGTCCCATGATATGTAAATCCTTCCTTTGATTTTTCAATTTTCTTGTTTGGTTGCTGCCAATACGATGTTTTTCCTTGCATTTTCAATGTGAAAAACCGCAAGATACTCTGCCTCTGCGCTATCATGACGGGACAGCGCCTCTAAAATATTGCGATGCTCACACATGGCGATACGTGCGCGATTCGGGTCTTCCACCGAAAGCTTGCGGTACTTGCGCACCTTTCGATGAAGATCGGTCAGCGTTGCCTGAAGCATGCGACTGCCGCAAAAAGAATAGATCATCTCGTGAAATTTGGTATCCGTGTCGCGGATATTGTCCGCGATACCCTTGGAGGTATAAAATTCCTGAAGGTCAACGATCTCCTGAAGCTCCTGTAGCTGCGGATACGTGATCAACGCGGCACAGCGACCCGTCGCGTATCCTTCAATGCGTTTTCTGATCTCGTAAATATCGTACAGATCCTGCTCCGTCACGCCTACGACACAAATTCCGTTCGCTTTCTCCTCCACAAGATGTTCCTGCTTCAGACGAAAGATAGCTTCTCTGACCGGTGTTCGGCTGACACCCAATTTATCACATAATCGCTGCTCGGTAAGAATGTCACCATCGCGGTAGACGCCACCCAAAATTTCATTTTCGAGCGTTTCAAAGACATACTCTCCGGCAGATGCGTATTTAATTCCTTTTACTTCCATAGCATTATCCGCCCTTATTAAAACTTATTGGCCTTGGCAAACCTCTCGCCGCCAAGCTGCTCAATCTTTTCCTCCAGCTCACCGTTGGAGAGTACGTTCTGTCTGCCGTTTTCGTATTCCAGATCGACCCACTCCTTGATTGCCACAACAATCGGATCGTGCTTTTGGACACGGTCATCCCCGGAGAGCGCATAGTTTTCATTGATCCAGTACGCGATACCTGCAAGTCCGGAGGTTTTGGTAACCATGACGCCGGCACTTCTGTTGAGAATTGTTTTGGTATCAAAAATATTATAGATTTCCTCGTCCTTCATCAGTCCGTCCGCGTGAATGCCTGCACGGGTAACGTTGAAGTTTCGGCCAACAAAAGGTGTCATATCGGGAATATTGTAGCCGATTTCCTCGCGGAAGTAATTGGCAATATCGGTGATTGCCGTCGGGTCCATACCGTCAAGGGTTCCCTTGAGGGATGCATACTCAAAAACCATCGCCTCAAGCGGAATGTTGCCGGTTCTCTCGCCGATACCAAGCAGCGAACAGTTGACCGCACTCGCACCGTACAGCCAAGCAGTAGATGCATTGCTGACTGCCTTGTAGAAGTCGTTGTGACCGTGCCACTCCAGCTGCTCGCTGGGAACGTCGGAGTAATGCTGCAAGCCGTAAATAATACCCGGTACGCTGCGAGGCAGCGCAACCTCAGAATACGGTACACCGTAGCCCATGGTATCGCAGGCACGGATTTTCACGGGAATACCGGCATCATAGCTCATTTCCATCAGCTTATTGACAAACGGAACGACAAAGCCATAGAAATCAGCTCTGGTGATATCCTCCAGATGGCAACGCGGAATGACGCCCGCTTCAAACGCATCTGCGACTGTTTTCAGATAATAATTCATTGCCTCGCCGCGCGTCATTTTCATCTTTTTGAAAATGTGATAATCCGAGGAGCTGACCAAAATACCGGTTTCTTTGATATTCAGATCACGAACCAGCTTGAAATCCTCGCGGTTGGCACGGATCCAGGTCGTAATCTCCGGAAACTTCAGTCCAAGAGACATACATGCCTCCAGGGCTTCTCTGTCTTTTTTACTGTAAATAAAGAACTCGGTCTGTCGGATGATGCCCTTGGGACCGCCCAAGCGAGACATCAGCTTATACAGATCGACGATCTGCTTGACGGTATACGGCTCCACCGATTGCTGTCCGTCGCGCATGGTTGTATCGGTGATCCAGATTTCCTTGGGCATATTCATCGGAGAACGACGATGGTTGAAGGCAACCTTGGGAACCTCCGTGTACGGATATACGTCACGGTAGAGGTTAGGCTCTGCCACATCCTGCAGCTGATAGCGGTAGGATTTCTGCTCCAGGACGTTGGTTTTGTTGGATATTTCAAGCATACTATTTGACCTTTGCGCATTCGTGCGATATGAACGAATAGGCTACCTTTCTTGATCAATGTATCATTGTATACAAGTATATCACTTTTGCAGCATTTTGTCAATAGATTTTGCAAGAAAATCCCTGTGATCCTTCAACTTTTCAAATTTTGATATATAAAAGAGCCGATCAAGGTTAATACACCCCGATCGGCCCCAAATTTTAGGTTTTAAATTTTATCCGCCATAATATCCATTACTAACAGGTTGATCTGTGACTGAACGTAGTTCTTTTCCTCAATAAAGCCATCTTCGTCAATATATTTTAGCATCTCGGAAAGATACGAGTACCAAAGTTCTCTTACCTGTTCGATCTTCTCTTTTCTCGCGTTTTTCTGTTCCTGATCAAAATCATTATATACGGTTTTATAGAAATCAAGAAGCGAGTTAATCGTTTCCTCACGCTTGTTGAAAACATCTTTCATACAGTTAAGCTTTTCGAAAACAATCCCGTCCTCAACGCACTTTGTTTGATCTCCGCCCTCGTATTCGTGGGTATCACGTATCTCGGCAATTGAATTCATGGTTTCACTCAAAGATGCCAACTGATCCTGAAGCTTGACGATCTGCGCCCAAACTTCTACCTTAGTGAGTTCTACATTCTTCTGTTCTACGTTTGTATTGACATTATCTGACATTTTATTATCCTCCAAATATGCATTCGGCGGACACGCAAGGCAAATCTTATTTTCTCCTACGAAGCGTGCCCTGCCACTTTTAACAAGACCTTTTGCCCGCTTGGGGTAGGTCGCTTCATATTCATTACCTTGGCTGTCAACAACAATCACGTTTTTTTCGATGGGTTTCGCCCCCTCTTTGTTATTGAAG
>JAFTSR010000089.1 GCA_017467225.1 Clostridia bacterium
GCATTTTTGAATACCACAAGGCCGGCATGACGCCGTATTTGCCTGATGCCATTGTGCTTGGATACGGCCTTTGCTCCAACGCGGTCATTGGGCTGACGGGTCGCTCGCTGCCGCTGATCGTGCCGCGCACCGACGACTGCATGGCGCTCTTTCTCGGCTCGCAGGCCTGCTACTTAAAGCATTTTGAGGAGCACAGCGGCACCTACTGGCTCAACAACGGTTGGGTGGAGGCGTCGCGTGTGCCGACCAAGCAGGAGATCGAGTCGCACCGCGAGGCGCTGATCGAAAAATACGGCGAGGACAACGCCGATTTTCTCATTGAACAGGAGCTGCTTTGGACCAAGAACTACAAGTCCTGCGGCTTTATTGACTCGCCTTTATATCATAATGAAGAATACTGTGATCTGGCACGGCGCTTTGCGGCGGATTTTGGGTGGTCGTTCTTCCGCGTGGACGGTAACAGCCGTATGATCGATGGCATCTGCCGCGGAGAATTCTCCGAGGAGGAATATCTCATCTGCCCGCCGGGGTATCGCGTGGCGGAGTCGTTTGATGCGCTTAAGGTCAGGGCGGAGGAGATGGAGGGAGATTGAGCGAACAAGGCGTTCTGACGGTAATACGTTTGTTGTTCATTCTTTGCGTCGGCAAAGAATGAACCAATGAAAACATCATTCCGCAAGCGGAACGAGCGAGTTTGTCTTGACGCCTTGACGGCGTCATTTCGCAAGCGAAAGCGACAAACATCGCAGACTTAGGGGCCCGGCCCCTAAGAACCCGGACTGATCTCGCGTGCTACACATAAAAACACTTCGTGTTTTTGCTCAGACGCACGCGGTTGCTGTATCGCGGAAGCCTTGCTTTCGCCGTTTCAAAAAAACGGCGAAAAATGGGGGTATCTCTGCGGGATGAACATAAAATTCGGTGGAGGCGACTGCTTCGCTTGCGTGGCGCATGGTCGTTCATTCCAACGCAAAACAAATTATAAACTGCACTTGTGGGGCGGGGGCCCCATGGGGGCATTGCAGTTGGCACCGATCAGCCGATGTAATAACACATTTAGTCCATAAATTCCCCAAAAGTTTTTTGAAGGGGAGCGCGAGGGGGAACTTTTGTTCACAAAAGTTCCCCCTCGCATCTTAAACTCTCATATTTCAGTTGACAGTCCGCCGTTTCTGTGGTAAAATATAGTATTAAAATTGTGTTTTCCGAAAGAGAGGAATATTTTAATTATGAGCAAAGCCAATTTGGTTACCCCGCGCACGCTTGCGGGATTTATGGAGCTGATGCCGCGTGATCAGCTGGCGTTTGAGCGTATTCGCCAGGCGCTGGAGGAGACCTACGCGCTGTATGGATTTTATCCCTTGGACACGCCGGTGCTTGAGCACGCTGAGATTTTGTTCGCTAAGGCAGGTGGCGAGACTGAAAAGCAGGTTTACCGCTTTATGAAGGGCGACACCGATCTGGCTATGCGCTTTGATCTGACCGTGCCGCTGGCAAAGTACGTTGCCAAGAACGCAGGCGAGCTGGCCTTCCCCTTCCGCCGCTATCAGATCGGCAAGGTCTATCGCGGCGAGCGCGCACAGAAGGGGCGCTTCCGCGAGTTCTATCAGTCCGACATTGACATCATCGGCGACGGCGAGTTGGGTCTCTCCAACGACGCCGAGATCCCTGCCATCATTGACACGCTGTTGCGCAAGCTGGGTCTTGACGAGTTCGTTATCCGCATCAACAACCGCAAAATTCTCTCCGGCTTCTTCACGCTTCTGGGTCTGGGCGATCAGATCGAGAACGTGCTGCGCACGGTCGACAAGATCGACAAGATCGGCGCGGATAAGGTGCGCGAGGAGCTGATCGATACCTTCAGCGTTCCTGCAGACGCAGCGGAGAAGATCACCGATTTTATCGCCCTGAAGGGTACGAACGCCGAGATCATCGCCGCGCTGCGCGAGATGGCCGGCGAGGACGAGCTGTTCAACCTTGGCATTGACGAGCTGGAGGCGGTTTGCGCCGGCATCGTTGCCTTTGGCGTGCCGGAGGATCACTTCCGCATTGATCTGTCGATTGCTCGCGGTCTGGATTATTATACCGGCACCGTCTACGAGACCACGCTTTTGCGTCATCCTGAGATCGGCAGCGTCTGCTCCGGCGGTCGCTACGACAACCTGGCCGGCTTCTATACCGAGCGCAAGCTGCCCGGCGTCGGTATGTCGATCGGTTTGACCCGACTGTTCTACATTCTCAACGAGATGGACGAGCTGGGTCGCGCTATGGATGCGCCTGCTGACGTGCTGGTCATTCCTATGACCGACGATATGACGCCTGCCATCTCCGTTGCGGCACAGCTGCGCCGCGAGGGTATCCGCACCCAGATCTATATGGAAAAGAAGAAGTTCAAGGCCAAGATCGGCTACGCAGACAAGCTGCACATGCCCTTTGCGCTGTTCCTTGGTGAGGACGAGATTGTGGGCGGCACGGTGACCGTCAAAAACATGGTCACGGGTGAGCAGACCACCGA
>JAFTSR010000090.1 GCA_017467225.1 Clostridia bacterium
CAGATGATCACCATGCGCACGGTCGGTATTGCCGGCCTGGCTATGGAAAGCTTGATGGCGAATATGTTCGAAATGCCCAATCTGCATACCGATATGCCCTGGTGGAACCAAGATAGTGTTCGCTCCTATACGATGGGCAGTGCGCTGTTTTTTGCAGCCCCTGAGATGCTGCTGCGTGATAAGGGTGCAACGGCCGCCATGTACTTCAATCAGAAGATCGCCAGCGACGAGGGCATCGATGATTTGTACGAGACTGCTGTAAACGGTGAGTGGACGATGGATCTGATGATCGAATATGCCGAGAATGTTACTGCGGATTTGGACGGCGACGACGTGGTCAGCTCGGCAGAGGATATGTTCGGTCTGAACGGCGGTGGCCGCGATATTCCGTATTTCCTGTACACCGCATCCGGTAATAAGTTTGCTGTCATCGATGACGACGGTTACCTGGAATTGACCTTTGGTGACGAAGAGGATATTACTATTTGGCAGGATATTCTGGACTACGTTATGTACTCTGACTTTTTCGGTGCTAACATCGCGGATGCTTCCTTGATCCCCGAGGGATACAAGCCCTTCCAGAGCGATAAGTGCCTGTTTGAGATGAACCTGGTCAAGGACGTTCTGGGCCTGCGCAATATGGAGTCCGATTACGGCGTTCTGCCTGTCCCGAAGTATGATGAGAGCCAGGAGGATTATTCTTCCCTGGTGTGGATGCACCACGACTGCGTACTGGGTATCCCCGGTTCTTGTACCAACACCGACATCATTTCCACGGTGCTGGAGCATATGAGCTACATCTCCTACTATGATGTATATCCCATCTTCTACGATACCATCATCCTCGGTAAGTCTGCACGTGACCAGCAGTCCAAGGAAATGCTGGAGTTGATCTTCCGTACGCGTTCCTTCGATCCCGGTCAGTACTGGCTGGCAGAATCTACCGGTCCTTTCCTGACGCTGTTCGAGCTGAACAAGACCAACATCTCCTCTGTTTGGGCTGGTGCCATCAAGCAGGTCGAGACCGAGCTTGAGAACTTCAACGAGAAGATCGATGAGCTAAGCTGAATATGATTCCAAAGAGGGAGCCTGTGCTGTGGCACGGGCTTCCTTTGGCATTGTGCACAAAGTGACATAGGCGGTTTTGTTGATATTGCCAATTGACGAAAAATAGGAAAATGTGATATAATATTACGCATGATTTATGCTGGGGTGCGGCTGCGCCTCAGACAAAAATTTTTATGGAGGTAATCATGTTGAAGACTACACTTACTCGCATGATGGCAATGCTGCTGGCCCTTATCATGGTGCTCGCTGCTTTTGCCATGGTTTCCTGCGCGGACGATCAGACGGAAAATCCCGACGATCAGCAGGATCCGACAACGCCCGACGACTCCCAGAAGGAGCCGGAGGATGATGAAGAGCCCAGAATTCCCCTGGACTATCTGCCCACTGCCCGCTACGATGGCACCGAGATCCACATTCTTGAGTGGAACGTTGCTGACCAGCAGGTCGGTATGAGCTGGGTTCCGTGGGAGGAGATCGACGTTGACGTTGGCGACGGCGACCCTCTGAACAACGCTATCTATGACCGTAACGGCGTAATCGAGGAGACCTACGGCGTTACCATCACCAAGGAATATGTCAGCATCGATAAGGGCTTTGAGTCCACCTTCCGTAATAACGAGTCCTCGGGTGACCAGGCGTTCCAGATGGTTACCAACCGTACCACGACGGGTACCAGCATGATGCTGGACGGTCTGATGTACGATCTCCGTTCCCTGGAGAATCTGCACACCGACATGCCTTGGTGGAACCAGGACTCTGTCCGTTCCTACTCCATGGGTGATGTACTGTACTGTGCAGCTCCCGAAATGCTGCTGCGCGATAAGGGTGCAACCGCTGCTATGTTCTACAACCACAAGATCGCGTCCGACCATGGTATCGAGGGCCTGTATGAGCTGGCTCAGGATGGCGAGTGGACGTGGGACTACATGATCGAGTACTCCGAGGACGTTACCACCGATATGGACGGTGATGACGCTGCTAATTCCTACGAGGATATGTTCGGTCTTTGGGGTAACGGTCGTGATATGCCGTACCACCTGTTTGCTGCTGCCGGCATGAAGTTCGCTGAGATCGACGAGGACGGTTATCTGCAGCTGAACATCCAGGACGAGGAGTGCATCACTGCATGGCAGGACATCCTGGACTACATTGTGTACACCGACTTCCACTATAACAATGCAACCAAGGGCTCCGATAAGAAGGCTCCCGAGGGCTTTGACCTGTTCGTTTCCGGCGGATGCCTGTTCCGTATCGACATGGTAAAGGACGTTATGGATCTGCGTAACATGGAGGATATGTACGGCGTGCTGCCCGTTCCGAAGTATGATGACACGCAGGAGGACTACGCTTCTCTGGTATGGATGCACCATGACTCCGTTCTGTCTATTCCCGGTAGCGTAACCAATCTGGACATCGTTTCCACCGTTCTGGAGCATATGAGCTGGATTTCTTACTATGATGTATACCCCATCTTCTACGATACCATCATTCTTGGTAAGTCTGCCCGTGACGAGCAGTCCAAGCACATGCTGGAGAAGATATTTGCTACCCGTTCCTTTGACCCCGGTCAGTACTGGCTGACCAGCGAGCTGCACGGTGGCGACGGCTTCCTGACCATCTTCGAGCAGAATAAGACTAACATTTCTTCCATGCTCGCAGGTATTGAGAAGAAGACCTTGACCGCTGTTGAAGAATTCAACGAGAAGATTGACGAGGTTAACTAACTAATTGAATCCCCTCAAGGGCCGCTTCGTAAGAAGCGGCCCTTCTTTTGGTGAATGTGTACAAACTGTGAACAAAAACTTTGGCGACAATGCGAATTGACGGCAGGGTATAAAATATGGTAAAATATTAAAGACAGAATTTTGAAAAAAGGAGAATATATCTATGAAAATGACTGGTAAAAGTCTTGTTTCTCTGCTGCTGGCTGTGCTGATGTGCGTCAGCCTGCTTTGCTTTGCTGCTTGTGCCGATCAGCCCGACGATACCGAGGATCCCGGCACACAGACCGATCCCGAAGGTACCGAGGGCGATGTGGAAAAGGAACCGGAGGATCCCAGGATCCCTCTGGACTATCTGCCCACCGATAAGAATTATGGCGGCGCACAGGTTCATTTCCTGGAGTGGTCTGCCAACGGCCATGATCAGCCCGGCCAGGGTTGGATTCCGTGGGAGGAGGCAGATGTTGATGACTATGACGGCGATGCCATCAACTCCGCGATCTACGACAGAAATGCTGCCGTTGAGGAGCAGTATGGTGTGGTCATCACCAAGGAATATGTCAGTGTAGATGGAAGTCCTAACTACGGTACTTGCCTGCGTACCAATCACACCTCCGGCGACGATGCGTATCAGCTGGCTACCATGCGTACGATCAACATCTCTCCCTTCGTTGTTGAGAATATGATGGCGAATATGTACGATCAGCCTTATCTGCACACCGACATGCCCTGGTGGAACCAGGACAGCGTGCAGTCCTTTACGCTGGGCGATACGCTCTTCTGGGCAGCGCCTGAGATGCTGCTGCGCGACAAGGGCGGTACAGCTGCTATGTTCTATAACCAGAGAGTGGCATCGGACAATGCTGAGGCTGTACCGAATCTGTATGAGCTGGTATACGATGGCGATTGGATCATGGATGAGATGATCGAGATCTGCGAGAACGTTGCTACCGACCTTGACGGTAACGATATGATCGACACCGGTGAAGATTTGTGGGGTGCGCTTGGTCAGGATGACCCCGTTTACTATCTGTTCAACGGCGCAGGCCTGAAGTTTGCACATATCGACGAGGATGGCTATATCGCATATGACTACGGCGATGAGGAGTCTATCCTGATTATGGATTACATTTTCAACGAGGTCATCTACTCCGATTGGTACGCGCATTCTGTTAATAGAAGTGACGCTGATTCCGGTCCCAATCATGAGGAAATGTTCGAATCCAATCGTGCACTGTTCTATTTTGGCTGCGTTAAGGGCGTTCTCGGTCTGCGCGACATGGAGGACAGCTACGGCATTCTGCCCATTCCGAAGTATGATGCAAGCCAGGAGAATTATTCCTCTCTGGTATGGGTACACCACGACTGTACGCTGGGTATCCCCGAGGCAGTTACGGACAAGGAGATGGTTTCGATCGTGCTTGAGCACCTGAGCTATCTGTCCTACTACGATGTATATCCCATTTTCTACGACACTGTTCTGATGGGTCGTTCGACGCGTGACGAACAGTCCAGAGACATGCTGGAGATCATCTTCCAGACCCGTTCCTTTGACCCCGGTCAGTACTGGGATCTGGACAGCGGTCTGCACGGTGGCGACGGTTATCTGCGCCTGGCTGCGACAAAGAACACCAACATTGCCTCCATTTGGGCAAAGTGGGAAAAGGCTGTCAACGCTAACTTCGAGAAGATCAACGAGTTCATCGACGAGTTGGGATAATGGCCTTGAAGCATTGCATATTCCGAGAAGCCTTCCTTTGGAAGGCTTCTCTTTTTGCGTGGGTAATATGAAAAAATCATCGAAAGATATTGCCAAACGGGACGAGATGTGGTACAATATATAGTGGATACTATCTCACAGAGAAAGGATACATACCATGAACATAACTCAACTGAAAAATGCTGTTTTGACCGGCGCGGCGGACGACGCGCTGCTGCCTCTGTACTGTGGACAGAGCACCGAGGCGGTGCGCACGCGTGTTTGTGCGCTGGCAGATGCCTATATACAAAATTACGGCGCAGACGAGCGTGAGGTTGTGCTGATCTCGGTGCCCGGTCGCAGCGAGTTGTCGGGCAATCACACCGACCACAACTACGGCTGTGTCATTGCCGCTTCTATCGATCTGGACGTGCTGGTCATTGCGGCGGCGCGCGAGGATGGCGTCATTCGCCTGCGCAGCGAGGGCTTCGACGACGAACAGCTGTCGCTCTCACCGCTGCCCACGCCGGCAGATGTCACGGCGGGAACGTCGGGCGCGCTGATCGCCGGTATGGCGGACGGCTTTGCCACCATGGGCTATGCTTACGGTGGCTTTGATGCGGTCATGACCTCGCAGGTGCTGCGCGGCTCGGGTCTGTCCTCCTCGGCGGCGTATGAGGTCGCTGTGGGTTCGATTTTCAATTATCTGTACTGTGGCGGCAGCGTGGATGCGGTGACGGTCGCCAAGCTTTCTCAGCGCGCCGAGAACGTTTTCTTTGGCAAGCCCTGCGGTCTGATGGATCAGACGGCTTGCGCTGTCGGCGGCATGGTCGCTATCGATTTTGCCGATCCGAAGGAGCCGGTGGTGGAGCCGATCAACTTTGACATGACCGGTGCAGGCTATGCGCTGTGCATCGTGGATACCGGCGGCAATCACGCCGACCTGACGGCAGATTACGCGGCCGTTCCCGCTGAGATGAAGTCGGTGGCGAATGTGTTCCATAAGAGCGTGCTGCGTGAGGTGGACGAAGCGGCTGTCATTGCGCGCATCGCCGAGCTGCGTGAGCGCGTGGGTGACCGCGCTGTTTTGCGTGCGCTGCATTTCTTTGCTGAGAACCGTCGTGTGCTGGCGCAGTCCGAAGCGCTCAAGGCAGGCGACCTGGCGGTATATTTCGATAACGTGCTGGCTTCCGGTCGTTCCTCCTTCTGCTATCTGCAAAACGTTTACACGACGGTCAATGTGGCAGAGCAGGGACTGTCTTTGGCGCTCAATCTTGCCGAGCGCGTGCTGCAGGGTGAGAAGGCTGCATGGCGCGTGCACGGCGGCGGCTTTGCCGGCACCATCCAGGCCTACGTGCCGACCTCTCGCGTGGCAGAGTTCCGTGCGGTGATGGATGCGGCGTTCGGCGAGGGCGCTTGCCTTGAGCTGCATAGTCGCGGTGTCGGCGCCGTGCGCCTGCTGTAAGGAGGTCGCCCTGGCAAACCGCGATCGCAAGCTGCCGCCGCTGCCCTGGAGTGGACGCGGCAGTCAAAAGGAGCCGGATCCTGCGCGCGAGAGAGAAGCGCGACAGCTGATGCTGACGCTGCTTGGCAGCAGCGTACTGATTCTGACGGTGTATTTTGTGCTCAACAGCTTGGAATTCTGGCCGATTTTCTTTATCTACATGGGAATTTCGGCGGTACTGATTCTGATTTACGTGATTTACAACAAGGGCTTCGTCTACAAGGACGCTACGCCCGAAATGCTGCCCAACACCATGACACCGGAGCAAAAGGAGACTGTGCTTGGCGAGGCTAAGGCGCGACTTCGCAAATCGCGCTGGATGCTGACGCTGATCATACCCTTTGTGCTGGCCTTTATGCTGGATGCGCTGTATTTGTTCATTCTGTCGGATCTTTTCACAGCGCTGGGTATTTTGCAATCGTAATTTTTAGCTTAGAAAGTAGCAACAATGACATCATATCGCATTTATTCATTATATTCCGGCTCGACGGGCAACGCCATGCTGCTTGAAACCGAGCAGACTCGTATTCTGATCGACGCCGGCAAGAACGCCAAGGCGCTGTGTCGGGCGCTGGGCGAGCTTTCGCTGACGCCAGAGCAGCTGGACGCCATCATTATCACCCACGATCACCGTGATCACACGTCGGCGCTGCCGGTCTTTCTCAAGCACCATCCGCTGCCGGTTCACGCGGTCGAGGCGTCCGCGCAGGTCATGGCGATGGACATGGGTGACGAGGCGCGCGCGTGTCTGTGCCGCCACTCGCCGCTGTACGTGGAGCAGATCGGCAACGTGCAGGTCTCGTCCTTTATTACGCCGCACGACAGCCGTTTTTCGGTGGGCTATCGACTGCGTGTCGAGGCGAGCGACGGCGTGCACGAGATCGGCTATGCGACCGATATCGGCTACGTGACCGAGGACGTGCGGCAGGGCCTTACGGGCTGCGAGAGCGTGGTGCTGGAGAGCAATCACGACAGAGAAATGCTGCTCACAGGTCCTTATCCGCGGCAGCTCAAGGAGCGTATTTTTTCACGGTACGG
>JAFTSR010000091.1 GCA_017467225.1 Clostridia bacterium
ACTGCCACAGGTCCAGATTGTGAGGACACTGGTAGAGCAGAACGCCGCCGCCCTCGCCCGACCAGGTTGCGCGCCATGCGCCCGAATCATAGTATGCCTGCGGACGGTACCAGCCGGTGATCATCCAGCTGGAGCGACGCAGCTGACCCATCTCACCGCTCTGAATGATCTCTCTCATCTTGCGGTAAACGGGATTGGTTCTCTGGTTGAACATCAAACCATAGTAAAGGTCGGGGTGCTTGTCAGCCTCCTCGATCAGTTCACGAACCTGCGCGGTATATACGCCGGCAGGCTTCTCGCTCATGACGTGCAGACCTGCCTGCAGGCCGGCGATGCAGTAGCGAGGGTGATCGTAGTGAGGAACCGCGACCAGAATAGCATCGCACTGACCCGAGCCGATCATCTCCATGGCATCGGTGAAGGTTGCGATCTCGGGAATTTCGGGATGCTCTGCGCGCGCCTTTTCGACCATAGTGCAAGCATGATCCAGACGAGCGGGGTTGATATCAGCCACGGCCGTGACCTCGATCTCAGGGCACTGGCGGTTCAGAATGTTGTTCAGATGTCCGGTACCCATGTTACCGATACCGATAATACCAAGTCTTACTTTTTCCATAATTATATGCGTCCTTTCAAATTAAAGTCAATGGAAGCCGCGGGAGCGGAAGAAATCGTAGCTGCGCTTCATGCAAACGAAGGGATCCTCGCCGTTGCAGTTGTCCTGCTCGATGTAGCCATACTTAACGCCGGTATCGACGCAAGCCTTGAGGATATCGTCGTAATCCATCATACCCTCGCCGTTGGGAACCATGTAGATATCGCCGTTGGCGTTGTGCGACATATCCTTGAAGTGGACACAATCGGTGCGTCCTGCCAGCTTGTACAGCCACTTGACAGGGTTTTCGCCGGCATACTGCATCCAGTAAACGTCAGCCGTGATTCCAATCTGCTCCGGTGTGAAGGCATCGCACAGATGCTCCAAAACCGTCTTGCCCTCGATCATAGCAAACTCACGGTTGTGATTGTGATACATGAACTTATTTCCGTTTGCCGCAAAGGTCTCAACCGCAGGACGAATTTCAGCGATGAAATCCTGCAGCTTCTCGGGAGAGTAAGGCAGCATATACTGCTGCGGCATGCCACCGATACCGATGTACTTGCAGCCCATTCTGTTATGGAAATCTGCAGTTTCCTGAGGGGTCTTGACGATACGGTCATACGAGAAGTGGGTGATATCTGCCGTCAGGCCGTAAGCCTTGAGTTTCTCATCCATCCAGTCAGCCTCATAGCCGCAAACGCCGGACAGCTGCACCGTGGTCATTCCCATATCGGCAACCTTCTTGAGCGTCTCATCCAGATCCTGCGTCGTCTTACAAAAATCACGCAGAGTAAAAAGCTGTGCTCCAATTAACATGATCGTTTTCTCCTTATTATTTCATAAAAATTCATTGCATCATCGGGCGGATGCAGTTGACAGCGCAATCAAAGGCAGCGCGTGCACTTTCAAAGGCGATACCGCCAACCACGCTCTTGTCGCCCTCCATCTCAAGGCCGGCAAGTCCTACAAACTCCTGCAAATGAGGCTCCAGCGTCATAACACCGCCGCCTCGCTTGCTGTACAGGTCAACCAGCTCGGCAATGTGACCCATACCCGTTCCGGGAGGCACCACGCGACCATCCTCGGCACAATCCTTAATGTGCAGATAATTGATATACGGCTCCAGCAGCTTCCAGGCATCCAGCGTGTCAACGCCGCACTGCATAAAGTTGGCGGGATCGAACACGCAACCCAACTGCGGAAGTGCGCGGTGCAGCTTCAGGCAGCGAACCGCCGTATCACCGTAAATACCCTTTTCATTTTCGTGGCACAGAACAACGGAATGTCCCTGCGCCAACTCCAAAAAGCGATTGAGTCTGCGGCAGACCTCATCGAAGCAAGCATCCGAGTCGTCAGCACCGTAAAAGCTGAACAGACGAATGCAACGGGCACCCGTGACGTCAGCCGTCTGGAGCAGTCTCTTGAAGCGCTCCTCCTCAACCGTAAACGGCACCTCCAGCTTGGTCTTTCCGGCAGGAGAGCCCAGGGACCAAACGCGCAATCCGTTGGCTGCCAGTCGATCACAAATGTCCTTTGCCTCGGCAGGTGTCAGGTCGGCAACGTTCTTACCGTTGACGCCGCGCATCTCAAGATACGGAATGCCGTTTTCCGAAAGAGCCGCGATTTGCTCCTCCAATCTATTGCCTGCCTCATCGGCAAAGGCGCAAAGCTGTAAATTCTGTTTCATTGATTTTTCCTTTCCTCAAAAGCGTAGAGATCAGACACCCGAATAAGCGGAGAAGCCGCCGTCTACGGGAATCACGACACCGGTCACAAAGGCAGACTGGGTATCATCCGTCAAGAAGCGCAGCGCACCGAGCAGCTCCTCAGCCTCGCCGAAGCGTCCCATGGGGGTAGCAGCGAGAATCTTTCCAGTTCTCGCGGTAGGCGTGCCGTCGGGATTGAACAGCAGCGCACGGTTCTGATTGGTAGCAAAGAAGCCGGGCGCGATCGCGTTGACACGAATACCTGCACTCGCAAAATGCACTGCCAACCACTGCGTGAAGTTGGATACGCCTGCTTTAGCCGCGCTGTATGCGGGAATTTTGGTCAAAGGCGTGTATGCATTCATCGAGGAGATGTTGACGATGGAGCAATGCTCCTGTCCGATCATATCCTTGGCAAACACCTGCGTAGGAAGAAGCACGCCCTTAATGTTAAGGTCAAACACCAGATCAAAGCCGGCCTTGTCCAGATTGAAGAAGGTCGTAATGTCGTCTCTATCCTGGTCGCCGTCCTCAAAATATTCCTTGGTCGTCGTTGCACGGGGATTGTTGCCGCCGGCACCGTTGATCAGGACGCTGCACTTGCCCATATCTGCCGCGATCTGCTCGCGCGCTGCCTCCAGAGAAGCCTTGTCCAGTACGTCGATCCAATAGGCCTTGGCGTCACCGCCATCGGCACGAATCTCGGCTGCAAATGCTTCGGCAGCCTCCAAATTGCGGTCAAGCAGCGCAACAGCGTACCCCTGCTTTGCCATATCCTTTGCAAACGCGGAGCAAAGCACGCCACCCGCGCCTGTAATCACGCAAACCTGTTTACTCATGATATCAGTATCCTCTTTTCCAAAATTTACGGAAACAGCAGCAAAAAAACACCACTCCACCGTACCAATGACTTAATTATAACATAAATAAAATCTCTTGTAAATATATTTACGGAAAAATTTATAAAAAATATCCGTCGTGTATTGACAAACCCACCGTAAATTTGTTATAATGAACTCATCTGAAGAAAGGATGGTAAACACCATGAGCTCGAAAATCCGCGTTACCATTTGGAATGAATTCCGTCACGAAAAGCATATGCCCGAGGTACAGGCGCTGTATCCCGACGGCATGCACGCCGTCATTGCATCTTATCTCTCCAAGGATGCCGACATTGAAGTCACGCTCGCCGCACTCGACGATCCTGAGCAGGGTCTGCCCGATGAAGTGCTCAATAATACCGACGTTCTCATCTGGTGGGGACACTGCGCACACCACGAGGTGCGCGACGATCTCGTAGCCAAGATTCAACATAGAGTCTACCTTGGCAGAATGGGACTTGTCGTCCTTCACTCGGGCCATCATTCCAAGGTCTTCCGCTCGGTCGTCGGCACGACGGGTAATCTCTCCTGGGGACGCGATCAAAAGGAGATCGTCTGGAATGTCAACCCGGCTCACCCCATCGCCGCAGGTATTCCCGATCACTTCTGTCTGGAGCTTGAGGAGCTGTACGCCGAGCCGTTTGCCGTTCAGCCGGACGAGCTGATCTTCACCGCTTGGTTTGAGGATGGCTACATCATGCGCAACGGCATGGTATTCAACCGCGGCGCCGGTAAGATCTTCTACTTCCAGCCCGGTCATGAATGCTGTCCTTCTTTTCATAACGAATACGTTGAGCGCATCATCAATAACGGCGTGCGCTACGTTAAGCCTGCCAACTTCGGCTTTGAAATTCTTGACGGTGCCCCCTGTGTGCATCCGCACAAGGTAACGGATGAATTCGCGAACTGATATCTCCCATCCCAAGCGCACACTCGCCGTGATATTGATCACGCTGCTTGCTTGCGGCGCAATGGCGCTTGTGGACGGTGTCTGGATGCCGCATTATTTCGTCAAATCTGCTGTCAAGCTGGCGCTGTTTTTGCTGCTTCCGCTCCTGTATGCGCGCTTTGACCGCGGTGTGCGGCTGCGTGAGCTGTTCCGCTTTCATAAGCGCGGCGTAGCTGCAGCACTGATTCTGGGTGGCAGTATTTACGCTTTCCTGCTCGGCGGATATTTCGTGCTGCGCGGTGTGTTTGATTTTTCCGGTGTTGCCTCCTCGCTTTCGCAAAATGCAGGTGTCACCGCGGATAACTTCATTTTCGTCGCACTTTATATTTCGCTGATCAATTCCGCGCTGGAGGAGTTTTTCTTCCGTGGCTTCGTTTTCCGCAATCTGCTGGATCGCGGAGCACCGCTGGCCTATCTGTTCAGCTCGGCAGCCTTCGCTCTGTATCATATCGCCATGATGATTGGTTGGTTTTCCCTCCCACTCACGGCGCTGATCATTTTGGGGCTGATCGTCGGCGGCGTTATCTTCAATGCTCTCAATCAGCATTTCGGCACGCTGTACGTTTCCTGGGCTGTGCATATGTTTGCCAACTTCGCCATCAACACCATCGGCTTTATCCTGCTGCTCTGACACAAAAATCCGGACTGTCGCACTGCGCGACAGTCCTTTTTTGTATAGAAAAGCCCTATCCGTGCCATACTTACTTTAACTGATCTTGTGGGGATGGGGCCCCACATGGATATTTGTTGTTTCTATACAGAACCGAACCGCTGCAAATTCAACCCCAAAATTGATCCAAAGTTTGTTGAAAGGGGCTCGGGGAAAACTTTTTTCCAAAAAAGTTTTCCCCGAAAAATCTCGCACCTATGCACCATCCCATCCTCCACGTCATGCACGTGCTGACCGACACCAACGTTGGCGGCGCAGGCACGCTGCTTTGCAATCAGCTGGCCACCTTTGACCGCACGCATTTCACGTTTACCGTCGTCCTGCCGCGCGGAAGTCGCCTGGCGGAGCGCATCGCCGCGCTGCCGCTTCCCTGCCACCTGCTGTACACCGACCACGGCGCTGACTGCTCCTCGGATTGGCAAGCCATTGGCGAATATGCGCACATTTTCAGAACGCATCGCCCGGATATCGTTCACACGCATGCGGCGCTTTCTGCGCGGATCGCCGCCAAGCTTTGCCGTGTTCCTCTCTGCATACACACGCGCCATTGCGTTTTTCCCTTGACGGCGCGGCAAACAAAGCCGATTCACCGCGCCGTCTTCCGCACGGCAAACAAGCTGCTCTCCGACGGTGTCATTGCCGTCGCTGATGCGGCTAAGGAGCAGCTGATCGAGCTCGGCATGTCGGCCGGGGATATCCGCGTCATTGTCAATGGCGTGCAGCCGTTGCGTATTTGTGCCGAGGAAGAAAAAGCACGACTTCGCCGCGACCTCCATCTGTCCGAGAACGCTTTTGTCATCGGCATGGTCGCTCGCCTTGAGGATTATAAGGGGCAATCGACGCTTCTTTCAGCCATCAAGCTTGCCTTGCAAGCTGAAGCCGATGCGCCACTGTATGCCGTTCTTTGCGGTGAAGGGTCGGGCAAGGACGCTCTTTTGCAGCAGGCCGCGCAGCTCGGCATCTCCCATCGGGTTCGTTTTGCCGGCTTTTGCGTCGACATCGCGCCCTACTATGGCATCATGGACATCAACGTCAACGCCTCCTACGGCACGGAAACCTCCAGCCTCGCGCTATCCGAGGGCATGAGTGTCGGCGTGCCCGCCATTGCCTCGGACTTTGGCGGTAATCCGTATATGATCCGCAATGGTTATAACGGTCTTTTGTTCCCGGCAAAAAATGCCGAGGCGCTTTCTAAAGCGCTGCTCACGCTGTACCGCGACCGAACGCTGCTGCACACGCTTGGAGAAAACGCGCGCAGCTTTTATGCCGAGCACCTGACTGCCCGCGGCATGACCGAGCAGATGGAGGACTACTACCGCGCGCTGTATGAGCAAAAAAAGCGCGGCAGACATAACGCCTCTGCCGCACTATGAAAATCGGGTCACCTTGTTCATGCGAGGTGACCCGAAATTTATTCTTTTTCACACTTCACCGCCTCGGCCATCAGCACCGGCGTGACGCTTGGATAGGTCAGATTTTCCGGCAGCTGTGCAAAGGCCTGCACGCGCTCCATTTCACTTTCGGGAAGCGTACCGAGCGAATGAACCTTGGCGAGAAACACGACGCCGTTGGAGTGCCCCTTATCGTCGTAGCCGTAGTAATCACACACGGGAATGATCTCGGCATCACTGACGCCGCTTTCTTCATAAAGCTCTCTTTGCGCTGCGTCCAACGGTGTCTCACCGGGCTCAATGTGACCGCCCTGGGTCTCCCAGGTATCTCTTGCACGGTGGCGGCTGAGCAGCCATTTCCCCCGGTATCGGGTACATACAACAACGTACTTATATTCCTTCAGCGTTCCCAAGGGATACACATGGCAGCGTAAAGAAAGCCGTGTTTTCATATCGTCCATGATGTGCCTCTCAGATCTTTTTCAGCTTGGCGTACGTTGCCATCAGCTTCTTGGTACCGACACGGTCAAAAGCAACCTCCAGCAGCGTATCGGCAGCCATAGGCTTGGTAGAGAGAATCACACCCTCGCCAAAGATGGGATGGCGCACGCGGTTACCGGCCGCGAATGCGCCCGTTGTGGGAGCAGAAGCAGCATGACCGAGCGGCTTGCCGACGGTAATATCATCATTCAGTCCAATGTATTTCTTGGCAGGCTTCTGCGGCTGACGTGCCACGTCAAAGCGATGGGCATTAGCACCCATATCCTCCTTGGCAAGCAGCGACTCGGGAATTTCAGAAACGAAACGGGATACGGGATTATACGTCGTCGAGCCATACAACAGACGGGTGCGCACGTGCAGCATCAGCAGCTCACGCTTGGCGCGCGTGATGGCAACGTAGGCGAGTCTGCGCTCCTCCTCCATTTCATCGTTGCCGCCCGTAATAGTTTGCATACCGGGGAAAATACCGTCCTCCATGCCGGGCAGGAAAACGATCGGGAACTCTAGACCCTTGGCCGAGTGCACCGTCATCATGACCACCGCATCGGCGGTATCGTCATAGCGGTCAACGTCGGCAACCAGCGCGTTTTCCTCCAAAAATCCGGTCAAGGTGGGCTCCTCAGCCGTGCGGCAATACTCGATGACACCCGACTTGAATTCCTCCAGGTTGTCCAGTCTGTCGCGCTCCTCCTCGCCGGCATCGATCAACATCTGACGGTAGCCGCTGCGATCCAGCACGGCGTCAATCAAGGCCGGCAGCTCCATCTGCTTGGCATCCAGAGATAAGCCGTTGATCAGCTCGGTGAAGCGGAACAGGCCAGCGGCAGCACGGCTGAGCGCCATGTAGCGGTCCGCCTCCTGCATGACGGTAAAGAGCGAGGTGCCCTGCTCGGCGGCAATGGCCTCCACCGCCTCCAGCGTTTTGTCACCGATCTTGCGACGAGGCTCGTTGATAATGCGCAAAAGGCGCTCGCGGTCGTTGTGGTTATTGACCAGCTGTAAGTATGCGACAAGGTCGCGAATTTCTTTACGGTCGGCGAAGCGCGTGCCACCCAGCATTCTGTAGGGCACGGCACTCTTGGCAAAGGCACGCTCAAT
>JAFTSR010000092.1 GCA_017467225.1 Clostridia bacterium
GGCGTTTCGCTTGACCTTTGCTGCGTCGACGTCGAGGCGGCTATGTGCGCGCTGTCCGAGTTGGACGGTCGCGCGGTGGACGAGGACATCGTCAACGAGATTTTTGCTCACTTTTGCGTCGGAAAATAGGCGATACAACTGACAGTTGTATCGGAAAAGCCTGTTTTTTGATCGATACAACGGACAGTCGCTGGATTTTTTCGCTCCTGTGTGATACAATGATGGCAAGATAAGCGCTTATTTTTCGATTACTTACCATCTAACCTTGAGGAGGAACCATGAACATTCAGGAAAACATTTCAAACAACCTCAAAAAATACCGCCGTGAGCGCGGCTTGAGCCAGGAAGCGCTGGCCGAGCAGCTGGGTGTGATCTCGCAGGCTGTCAGCAAGTGGGAATGCATGCAGTCGATTCCCGACATCGAGGCGATCGTCGCGCTGTGTGAGCTTTTGGGTATCACCACCGATAAGCTGCTGCTGGATCGCGACCCCGAAGTTGTCTATCAGCAGCAGGAAATTCCTGGCGAGCGCGTCGAGGTCAATATCTGTGAGACACTGCCCGACGACGGCATCCTCCGCGTGCTGCAATTCTGCGGCAAGCGCCTTTTGCAGACGGATGAGCTGGATCCTAAGACGTATATTCCCCTTTGCAACGGGAAGCATGCCGGCAGCAGTTATGTTGAGGGAAATGCCAAATTTGAGGGCGATATCGGTGGCGATATCAGCTGCGGAAACGTGGAGCGTATTGTCAGCTGCGAGGGTGATATTTCCTGCGGGAACATCTTTACCGTCGAGATGTGCGAGGGCGACATTTCCTGTGGCAACGTGCAGAGCATCAATGCCTGCGAGGGTGACGTTTCGTGCGGAAACGTCGGCCAGATTGCCAACTGCGAGGGCGATATCGAGTGCGGCGATGTGGACGTCATTACCAATTGCGAGGGTGATATCAACTGTGCCAACGTAAATATCATCCAGAATTGCGAAGGCGATATTTGTACTGAATAAAGAAAAAACGGCTCTGCTGCGTGTGCGGCAGGGCCGTTTTGCGCGTGGGTCGCCAAATGCGCGAGAGAAAATCGCCAAACGCTCGCTTGCATCAGCGCGGCACGCGTGGTATTATATAGTGGAGAACCGTTACAACTTGTGCCATCAAATTACCATAAAGTTTTTGAAAGAGAGTTTGAGGGAAAACTTTTTTCAAAAAGTTTTCCCTCAAGAAAAACACCCCTGCAAACCATCGGACAAAAAATCCGCGCCTTGCGTGCCGCCAAGCGGGTCACGCAGCAAACGCTGGCCGATGCCCTTGGCGTCGGTGCGCAAAGCGTCAGCAAATGGGAGACCGAGGTCTCTGTTCCCGATATTACACTTTTGCCCATGCTCGCTCGTTACTTCGGTATCACCATGGACGAGCTGTTTGACTCTCGGCTTGATGCGCTGAGCGAAAAGCAGCGCATCATCCGACTGATGGTCGATCGCGGTATGCTGCGCTTCGGCAGCTTTACGCTGCGCAGCGGACGCGTCTCGCCTTATTATGTCAGCAGCCTTGAGACGCGGGATGCGAGTGATTTGAGCAAGCTCGGCTCCTTCTTTGCGCGCGCCGTCTGGGAATATGCACCGCATACCGGGGTGCTGACTGTGCGCAGCGAGGCCGAGCTGCCCTTGGCGGTGGCCACAGGAATGATGCTATACCAAACGTACGGCGTGCAGACCGAGATTCTGACATCTGCGCAACACGCGGCAAGAGCGAATGCACGCCTGACCGTGCTGCTGTGCGACACGCTGACCTCCGGGCAAGCGCTGCGCGATACGCTGCGGCGGCTGAACCGTACGGGGGAGACGGGAAAAACTTGCGTGATCGTTTCGGTCGACCGCATGGAACGCGGGAGTCACCCAACGCTGTGTGCACGCGCCGAAATCGAGCGCGAGACGGGCGTGCCGATCGTGCCGCTGGTCAATTTCGAGGATATTGTGCAGGCGATCGCATGCGGCGTGATCGCCGGCGATGCGGATGCCATGCGAAAATACGGCGCGCAGTATGGGGAGGTCATATGATGAATTTGTCAAATGCAGCAGATCGGCTGCTCGAACGTGTGGAAAAACTGCAAAATCCGTCGGTCATCGGTCTTGACCCGGTCGTCACTTCACTGCCGAGATGCTATTTTTCTTTGACGCAGCAGCTGACGGGAAGTGAAGCGGTCGGCAAGGCCTTTGCAGTGTGGGGACGGGACGTCATTGACGCGGTGTGGGACATCGTGCCTGCCGTCAAGCCGCAGATGGCGTTTTATGAGGCGTACGGTGCCGCCGGTGTGCGTGCTTTTGAGCAAACGGTCGCGTATGCCAAGGCACGCGGATTGATCGTGATCGAGGACGCCAAGAGAGGTGACATCGGTAATACGGCGCGTGCCTACGCCGACGGGCATCTCGGGCAGGTCGCAGGTATCGACGAGGAACCCTTTTCCTCCTACGACGTGGATTTTCTGACTGTCTCGCCCTTCCTTGGCAGCGATTCTCTGCAGCCGTTGATTGAAACTGCTTTGAAGCACGGCAAGGGCATTTTTGTGCTGGTCAAAACCTCCAATCCCGGCGCGGACGACGTGCAGGGCGCGCGCTGCAGCGACGGTCGGACGGTCAGCGAAATGCTGGCGGACCTTGTGGCAGCCGCCGGTGCGTGCGCTGTGGGGCGGTACGGATACACCCCCATCGGTGCGGTGGTCGGTGCGACCTGGCCCGGGGATGCTGCCGCGCTCCGTAAACGGATGCCGCATAGCCTGCTGCTCATCCCCGGCTACGGCGCGCAGGGAGGCGATGCAGCCGGTGCTGTTGCTGCACTGGATAACCGAGGACTTGGCGGTCTGGTCAATTCCTCGCGTGGGGTGCTGTATGAGCATCTGACAGCCGAGCTGCGCCGCAGCTGCAGCCGCGAGGAGTACCGCCTACGAGTGCGTGCGGCAGCGATCGCCATGCGCGATGACCTTGCAGCAGCCATTAGCAAAAGGGAAAGCAGCACTCGGTAAAAAAAGGCCGAGATCATCTCGACCTTTTGAAGTTTATACGCGAAACGCCTCGGTGCAGAGCACGAAGGTTTGTCCCATGGGGAGGGCTTGGCGCACCGCGTAGGCTGCATAGCCGTCGCCAAGGTCGCACAGCTGCGCATTTTCGACAGGCACGCGCTCACCGCTGCGTAAAATTCCCCAAACGCTGCCGTCCTCATCGCGACAAAGCGAAAGAAACAGATGAAAATACCGTGCGGCATGGTCGGCGCAGGAGCCAAAAAATCCGCAGAGCAGCGCGTTGTCTGAACGATGACAGGCGTCCTCCCATTGGCTGGGGTAATAATAATCGCCGCGCATCCATACGAAGGGCGGAAGTGCACGCAGCCGTGCTTGCTCGCCAAAGAGGCGATTGACCATAACGTCCTCCAACGTGGGAACGGCGGTCTTTCCGGCCATGCGGCAAGTCAGACGGAAGAGAAACGCTTCGATGGTGGGCACGTCCGCGGGGTCTTTGATGTTCTCCCAAAGCCCGAAAATTTTGGGAATGCGCGGCAGCACCGTCTGTACGTAGTTGAGATTTGGAGGCGTTTCCCCCATAGTAATGACGGTTTGATACTCCATATCCTGCGTGTCAATCAGATTTTGCAGCATATGTGCCATGCGCTCAATGTGATAATAACCCTCGCGCGGCTTGAATTCCACCATGACAGGGAAATAATCCTTGCCCTTGATGGCTGCCATAACGTCCTCCAGGCGGTCAACAAACTCGCCCGGATGTCGCACGCGCTCCATGGCGCGGATATCATCCCACAAAAGCTCCTCGTAAATCTGCCCGTGGGTGGTGTTGAGCATTTTATTGGTTGAAAAATCATGCATCAGAATGGGAACGCCGTCGCGCGATAGCTTGATGTCAATTTCTGCGCCGTCCATGCCGGCTTTTTGTGCCAGGGTGACCGAGGTGACGGTATTCTCCGGATTTTCTCCTTCGTTTTGCAGTCCCTTGTGGGCGTAAACCAAAACGCGGCGGGTGATGGTGTCCGGTGGCAAACGATCAAACAGCGCGTAGGCACGCGTGGGGTGCTCGCAGATCAGCCCGTTGACACCGGCCAGCGTAGCCGGAGCGGGCGAACGATCGCCGCAGGCCGCAAACACCTGTACAAAGCGCCGCTGCAGACATTGCACGACGCGCCGACTGCAAAGTGCATCCGGCAGGATAATGGTGGCGCAGTTGGCCTCCCAAGTATCGCCGGCAAGGCGATAACAGTCACATTCCGTCTGCAGATCAGCTGCAGTCAGCGTGCGTCCGTCGATCATGCGGCGCAGCATGGGAGAGAGAAGCAGCACACGAGAGAGCAACTCTCGCTTTTGATATGGAACGCAGACGGCCGCGTCCGCAATGTGATTTTTATGTGCAAAAGCCGCCAACGCATCGACAGTGGCGCTGTCATTCACGTAAAACACGGGAATGAAGGTGGCGGACTGTTCCAAGGCCTCCCGCAGCGTCATGAACGCCTGACCGTCGGCTCCAAGCACGTTCAAGGACGTGTCTAAACGGAAAAAGACGTTTTGCGGATGCTCGGGCAGTATCTGATCAAAAAAGCCAGCTTGCGCGAATGTGGCAACGATCGGCGCACCGATGATACGCTCGTCCGCGCCTGCACGCCAGAGATTTTTGTGAAAGCTTTCGCAAAAGCTGCTGTATAACGGTTGCATCAACATACCTCCGATATTGTAATGAATTCATTATACCACGCATGCGGCCGGAAAGCAAGAGCTTATACATAAAAATTGCTTACTGCGATCCTCTTTCGCCATCGTCTAAGCAGAGCCCGCGAAATTTCTCATATTCGCAGATATAATCGAGGATGATAGTTGACAGATACTGACGGCTGTGGTATAATGTTGCAAACAAGCATTTCAAATGCATGAGGTGGTTATATGGATAGTATTAAAGTAGCTTTAGTCGGCATCGTTCTGATCCTTGCCAGCCTGTTTTGTATGGGTATTTGCATTATTAACACTCAGCAGGGTGGCCCGCAAGGACTTGCTGTCTTCCTGTTTGCCGCAGGCTTGATCATCAGTATCGTCGGCTTGTTTTTTGTCAAGGATAGGGATTAACACTTGTTTTTGAAAGCAGAAAATTGCGTGATGTGATCCGCCATCGACACCGCTCACGACAGGCTTGCATGCGTTTCATATCTGCAGCCGAAATCATGGAGCGATAGCTCGATACCCCATGAATAAAATTTTTGAAAGGGAGCGCGAGGGGAAACTTTTTTCAAAAAGTTTCCCCTCGCCTTCTTTTACTTATTCAGTTCCTCAAGCGCCAGTGCGCACTTCTCATCGTTAGGTGCGGCACCGTGCCAGGACGCCTGGTTCTCCATAAAGGAAACGCCCTTGCCCTTGACCGACTTCGCGATGATGACGGTAGGCTGACCCTTGGTTGCGCTTGCTTCGTTCATCGCCTTGGCGATCTGATCGAAATCGTGCGCGTCGATGGTAACGACGTGAAAGCCGAACGCCTCAAACTTCTCGGCGTAGGGCGTGGGGTTCATGACCTTGGTGATGTCGCCGTCGATCTGCAAGCCGTTCCAGTCAAGGATCATGCAGAAGTTGTCCAGCTTGTGGTGGGCGGCAAACATGCAAGCCTCCCAAACCTGACCCTCCTGGCTCTCGCCGTCGCCGACGATGGTGTAGGTGCGGTAATCCTTACCGGCGATCTTGGCGGAGAGCGCCATGCCGCATGCGGCAGAGATGCCCTGACCGAGCGAGCCGGTCGTCATGTCAACACCGGGGGTGTTCTTCATGCTGGGGTGACCCTGCAGATGCGAGTCGAGCTTGCGCAGCGTCAGCAGATCTTCCTTGGGGAAGTAGCCTCTCTCTGCCAGTGCAGCGTACAGCGCGGGTGCCGCGTGACCCTTGGATAGCACCAGACGGTCGCGATCCTCCCAGGTGGGGTTCTGCGGATCAATGTTCATCTGAACAAAATAGAGATACGTCAAAATCTCTGCAATGGAGAGCGAGCCGCCCGGGTGACCGGACTTGGCTGCGTGCGTCTCCTTGATAATATCAATGCGGATGTCGTTGGCAATCTTGGCCAACTGCTCACGAGTGTAGCTTGTTTGCATGGCAATACTCCTTGCTTTTTTTCTCTTCTTATATTATACC
>JAFTSR010000093.1 GCA_017467225.1 Clostridia bacterium
ACCACACCGACCTCACGCCGAACGTCCTCCTCGGAAATGCTGCTTTGAAATTCCTTGAGAAAATACGACTGATCGCCAACCGTTACGCGATAACAATTGGCGGTTCCGAGCGGTAAGCGCTCTGCCAACGTGCAGTCCATGCCGTAGTGCGCATGCAAAAGATATCGAATACGCTGCGGCGTCAGAATCGTCGCCTCCAGTGCCATGGGATCACCTCTTTTCAGTCTGATAGAGCAATAGTATAGCACACTTTACGAAAAAAGTCAAGAAAATAAGTAACCCCAACAGATTTTTAATGTCCGTTGGGGTTCCCTATTTGACTAATTGGAATTTATCAGCACTCATACTGAAGATACTTAGACAAAACGCCATCCTCTTCAAATTCTTCCATAACTGCAAAACCGTTCTTTTGCAAAACTCTTATGGAAGCATTGTTGTGTGCAAAGGTAAATGCACCGATGGTTTTAACATTGTATCGCGCACAAACATTCTTAATAAACATATTTACAGCCGTTGTAGCAATGCCCTTAGACCAATATTCAAGTTCAAAAATGCATAAGCTGAGCATGCAGTTCGGTTCATCATTCATATCGATGCAATAGCACCAAACATCGCCGACATATCTCCCATCGGCATACACTGTCTGACCGAAGCTTGTTGCATTCGGCAACAAGGTTTTCTCATAATCCGCTAATGCTTCTTCAACTGTTTTTGCCTTTTGGGGTAACACCTGCTTGATTTCGGGTCTATTCGCCTTTTCAAAATAGGTTCGAACCGAATCAGCAGTTCTTGTTTCCAATGTAATAATCATAAATTCTCCTTCGCCAAATTTTTATCCATTATCCGTTTATATTTCTATTTCGCCTATGTGTGCCTGCATTTCTCCGTTGAGTGCACCAAAATTGCATCCGGGTGCTTTTTGTGCTATTTCAACTCCTCCAGCTTCTCCCTGACCGCCATCATATCGCGGAGCATATCCTCTTTTTTGATGGGGTCGCGCAGAAGGGCTGCAGGGTGATAAACAGCGGTCATCCAAATGCCACCCTTATAAAACCACTGGCCATGCTCACGCGTGATGCGGAAGTCGGGCTTGATCAGTCGCATGGCGGAAATTCTGCCAAGACAGACCAGAACCTTCGGACGAATGAGACGGAACTGCTCACGCAGATATCCGATGCAGGCGTCCTCCTCCGTAGGGTCGGGGTCGCGGTTGTTGGGTGGACGACATTTGAGAATGTTGGCAATATAGACCTCCTCGCGCGGAATATCGACCGCAAAAAGGAACTTGTCAAGCAGCTGTCCGGCCTTGCCGACGAACGGAATGCCCGTTCTGTCCTCCTGCTCGCCGGGTGCCTCACCGACGAACATCAAGGATGCCTGTCGATTGCCCGTACCGAAGACGGTATTGGTCTTGCTCATGCCCAAAGGACACGCGCGGCAATCGCGGCAGCGCTGCTCCAGCGCATCCCATGCGGCAACATCGATTTGTGTTTGATTTTCCATAGGAGCGCTCCTTTCTCTTTATACCTTGACCGCCAGATAGCACCGCGCGTCGTAAGGAATGGCAATATCACAGACAAAGCCCTGCGTCAGCTCCCAGCCGTCTCGCTGACCGATATATGCGTCGTTGCAATAGAGATCATAGCGGCATGCAGGATCAAGACCCGAAAAATGCACCGTCGTTCGCGTGTTTCTCTGATCGACCGGTCCCAAGGTGAACACACCCAGCAGTGCGCACGAACCCTTTGGCGCAGCGATCTCCAAAATGCCCTTCTCTCCCGGTGCACCCACGTTGACCTCGGGCGTGTGGTGGTACACACGCGCATCGTGCAGCATGGGACGGACATAATTCTTGTAGCTTTCAAGATAAGCCGCGACCTTTTTCTCCATGATGGAATTGATATCGCGCTGTCGGTCATACACCGAGGTCGGAATCAGCGGCGAACCAAAACGAGTTACGCCAATGGTGAAATCCAACGTGCCGCCTGCCTCTGCGCCCATACCGTTGAACAGCTTGACCAGATATTCCACCGGCAGCATCATCGACATACCGTTGACAATGCGGAAGGAATGCGGCGCGGCGTTGACGTCGGAAATCCAGGTATTGGACATAATGCCCGTCATACCCGTGTCGCAGCGCATACCGCCACCGGCGCAGTTCTGGAAGATCACGTTCGGATATTCACGGCGAAGTCGTTTGAACAGCTCATACCATGCGGCATAATAGCGCAAGCCTGCGTTCTCCCGATAACCGTCGTGCTCGATGCAGGCATCAGGCGGAAAGGTACCGGAATCCAGACGGAAATAATCCAATTGATACGTGTCAAGCACGTATTTGATCTGACCGTACGCCCAGTCAAGTCCTTGCGGATCGACAACGTCCAGCATGGCGGAGCAAGGACCGTCCTGCATATCCGCGCCGGTGTAGGAAACAAGGCGCGGTGCCAGCTTTTCCTGATAGGTCTTACTCTCCCAGCCAAGCTTTTCGACGTCCATCCAAAGACCAAACTTCATCCCCATGGCGTGAGCGCGGTCGCGGAAATCAGAGAGCGTGCTCTCGTAACGATCGGGCGTTCTTGTCCAATCGCCGCAAGGCCCCGGCCAGTTCAGCGTATCGTGGCCCTTTTTGATGTACCAGCCGGCGTCAATAAAGAACAGCTCACCGCCGAGGCGCTTCGCCGTATCCATCAAGGCAATAATATCCTCTTCTTCACATTCTCCGGGACCGACCGAGGCCTCGACCACGCCCGTTTTGGTAAACGCAGCATAATGCGTGTGAATCGCACGGTGCAGTGCGTAAATTGCATCGTCGGCGACACCCTTGACCATGCCGAAGAATACCTCCGGCGTGGTAAATTCCTCGCCCGGACGCAGCACCAGCAGCGGTGCATGCCCTGCGATGGAAGCTTCAAAATTTACATGATAGCCGCCGATGCAGTCGGTGTCAAAGGAAAACGCGAAGCCGCCGGAATAGGCCATCTGGCAAACAAAGGTGCTGTCACAGCCCGACATGTTGGCAATGCAGAAGGGCTGCGCATAGCGCTCGTTATAGTCCTCGCGGTGGTAGGTGTAGCGACCGACAGGCAGCGTGTGGGTGTGATAATCGCCCTCACCGCCCGGCAGCGGATAGATAAAATGCCCCACTGTCGCAGGTGCGCCGCCGGCAAACAGACCGCCGCCAAAGATCGTCAGCTGCCCGACGGTCATCGGCTTGTCCGTGCGGTTGATCAGCGTCAGATATCGCAGCATGACATCGCCGCCCAAAAGCACGGTATGCACCTGCACGTCAATGTCAAACTTCGGTGCCGCCAGGGACAGAACGACATGAATGCTGCCGTTCTCCTCGGTCGTCACGCGCAAAGAATCCTTGGGCGTACCGTTCGCCCAAGCATAGTCATATACCAGTTCGGTGCCGTTGACCGTCAGCGCGAAGCAGCGGTTTTTCAGAAAGCCGTCGGGGTTATATAAGCCCTCAGGACGTCCTGTCGCACCCGTGTTGTATCCGCAAGCACGCAGGCGACCGCCTGCAAGCTGCTCACAATACAGCGTTGCGCCGCTTTGATAGCAAATGCGTCCTTGTTCGTCGATATACGCTTTGTTCCAGGCGTTGTTCATATGCGCACCTCCAAAGGATTGCCCGGGCAATCAGAATTTATCTACAGGGTACAAAATCTTCAGCTGGTTGAGCTTGGAGCGGTAAGCAGCCTGCTGCTTCTCTGCAGTCAGACGGCGAACAAGCTCCTCACGAACGTCGGAGAAAGACAGCGGCTTCGCCTCGTTGATGGCATCCAGCTGGATCAGGTGGTAACCAAACTGCGTCTTGACAGGTCCGCGCAGCTCGCCGACCTCCATGGTAAAGCAAGCCTCGTCAAACTCGGGAACCATCTGTCCGCGAGAGAACTCGCCAAGGCTGCCGCCGTTGCGAGAGGAGGGGCACTTGCTGCTCTCGGCTGCCGCATCGGCAAAAGTAACCTCGCCAGCCTGAATCTTCGCCAGGATTGCGTTTGCCTCTTCCTCGGTGTCTACCAGAATGTGGCTTGCACTGACGGTTGCCTGACCTGCGAACATATCGGGATTTTCCTCAAAATACTTCTTAGCGTCATCAGGCGTTGCGATTGCCGTTGCAATCGCCTTCTCAATGGCGTAGTTGACCAGCAGCTCGTCCTTGACGCGGTTGAGCTGTGCCTTGAAGGCAGGCTCACGCTCATACAGGTTGCGCTGTGCGTCCAAAAGCAGCAGATTCTGATTGATCAGCTGCTCCAGCACTGCCTCATAGCCCTGCGGATTTCTGTAGGCCTGGCCCTGCTGACCCATGCCTGCGATAAAATTCTCAACGTCTGCCTGTGTGATCTGCTTTCCGTTCACGGAAGCTAATACCTTTTCATTTTCCATGATAAAAAACCTCTCTTTATTGTGATAATGTTATGTGCTTATATTTTACCAAAGCAGGCGCTTCTCGTCAATGCTTTGGTGAAAAATTTCTTATTTTTTTACAGATGAATTGCTGCAGCGCCATCAAAAGGCAGCCAATCGTAGCGCACGCGATGCGTGCCGTCTGCATCTCGCCACTCGTACACGCGAGGCGTGGAAGTCTCCATCCAGTCCACAGGACGCAGTGCGTAAGCCTCTCCGCGATCCTTACAGTCATTCCACAGCTGATAAGCCGCCTTCAGGTCTGCCTTCTGCTGCTCTGTTACGACAGTCGGGTCGCAGGATACGAACAGAGGCGTAGCGCTACGCGCCAAAAGCTCCAGCCACTGGCGGTTGTTCTCCCAGGGGAACATACCCTTGATACCGACGCAATCGGCATCCGCGCCAAAGAATGCGCCCTGTTGCGGCAGGCGGAAGGCCAGCGTGTTGATACCCATCTTGCGAGTGCGCTCCCACTCAAAGCCGCTGGTATCATCGCCCGTACGGTTAGCATGCACCAGCCCCGCGCAAAGATGTCCGATGCAGTTGCAGCCCAGGATCTTGGCGCCTTTGGCACTCTCTAAAATTACGCGGTAAAGGTTGATGATAATCTCGGCCGAGGTCTTGGTGCGGTCGTAAAAATGCCAGCCGTCGCTCGCCATAAAGTCAGTTGTCTGGAAGCCCCATTTTCCGAAAATGTCGAAGGTGGAAAAATCATGCTTGATCATCTCATAGCCCCAATCCACCACCATCTCGGTGCAGCGGCGAACATAGTCCAAAACGGCGGGATGCGACGGGTCAAATGCATAACCACCCTCGCCGCGGCGACATTCATCGGGCAGATCGACCGCGTGGGTCGCGTCGATCAGG
>JAFTSR010000094.1 GCA_017467225.1 Clostridia bacterium
CCTGTTCGCCGTCCTGCAGCAGCACCTGCCGCACCCGTAGCAGCCGCTGAGCCTGCAGAGGAGAAGAAGCCTCGCTTCAAGAAGATCGGTGCTACTCGTATCCAGTCCGGTGAGCAGATCATCAGCCTGGCAAAGGAGGGCTACGTCGTTGTGGTCGATACCTCTGCGATGGCTCCCGCAGTTCTGCCTAAGCTGCGCTATTATCTGGCAGGCGCGATGTACGCGCTGAATGCGCATATCGCTCCCGTGGATGAGAACGTGTTCATCTTCTCGGTAGAGGAGTTCGACATCAAGGCTTTTGTCAGCAAGCACGCGTAATTTTGTTGCTTGATCGCGCAGCGCGCGGCGTGTGTGCCGACGCGGCCGCGAAAATTCCATGCATAAGAAAAGCGTTCCCTCAATTTTGCCTCGGCAAATCGTCGAAAAAGCGCGAAATTGGGTGACCGTCTTTTCTTTGCACCTGTTTTTGGAGGAGATCGCCTTGCCTACACAAATTCTGTATTTTTTGATCAACCTGATCCGCGTTACGCTGACGGTGCTGGAGATCGCTATGCTCTTGCGCGCCATCCTGTCCTGGATTGTCATGGCATCGGAGGGCGGCGCGGCACGGCTGTACGGCTTTTTCACGCTGATCACCGAGCCGATCGTGCTGCCCTTCCGTAAGATTTTCGACCATTTCGGCTGGGGTGAGGATCTGCCGATCGACCTGCCGTTTATGGCGGCGTATATGGCCATCATTCTGGTCAGCCTGCTTTTGTGATATGAGCGGCGCATGGATGGATGAAGAAACGCGCGTGCTGATCTCCCACGTGGAGGATCTGTGTGCGCGTGCTGCCAAGGGGGCGGTGTGCTGCACCGCCTTTTTGACGCCGGGACAGCAGCGCGACGTGGACGAGCTTTTGCGGCGCACGGGTCAGCGGTCGCGTGCGCAGTTTTTCGGCGGTTTTGACGGCGCGCAGCGCTGCTGCCTTTTGCTGTTTCCCGACTATGCTCTGGATTTGTGCGACACCAAGGCCGAGGGCGTGGCGCAGGTACAGCAGCTTTTGGATATCTGCGGCGAGGAGTCGCCCGTGGGTGTGCTTTTGCTGCGCGGCAGCGGCTTTTGTCGGCTGACGCACAGGGATTATCTCGGCTCGCTGCTCTCGCTGGGAATTGAGCGAGAGGTACTGGGCGATATCGAGCTGCCGGACGAGCACAGCGCGTATCTTTTTTGCCGAAGCACGATTGCCTCTTACATTGAGGAGGCGCTGGAGCGCGTTGGTGGTGACAAGGTGACGGTGCGACGTGTAGATATTGCGCCGGATTTTGCCACCTTCCAAAAGACACAGCCGCTGCACGATACCGTGGCATCGGCGCGTCTGGACTGCGTGGTAGCGTCGCTGGCCAATCTTTCGCGCGATGCCGCACAGCAGCTGATCCGCGACGGACGGGTCGAGCTGGACTACAAAACCGAAGAGAGAGTCGATCGCGTCGTGCCTACACCGGCGACCGTCTCAGTGCGCGGCGTCGGAAAATTCCGCGTCATCTCCCTGGGCGAGCAAACCAAAAAGGGAAGATACCGCCTGTCGGCTGAGAAGTTTGTGTGAAATGATTTGACTGGATGCGCGGGGGAACTTTTGTGTACAAAAGTTCCCCCTCGCGCTCCCCCTCAAAAAACTTTTTCGGGAAATTGTTCGTTGTGAAAAAGTTTTTAAGGATCTTCTTTTTTATACCAACTGAGGGAGAAAGACAGAGCCCTGCAGGATTCGACTTTCTCTCCATACCGAGGAATAGCAGCGAAGCAGCAGCACTGACAATTTTAGTCCCATACGTACAGAGTGCGTACAATCCGGGGATTCGAAAGGGGAGTGGACTCCCCTTCGCACGTTTTCTTCGCTTCACTTCTTTGTCGTGTGACAAAGAAGTGAAGGATGGGGTGATCATCGTCAGAAAGCTGTATTCGCACTCCAAAACCAAAACACAAAAAGGACACCGCCTCAAAACGATGTCCTTTTTGCTTGAGCTTCATTCGCTCCGATTAAGCCAGTACGTACAGAGCCAGAACAGCAAGCACGAACAGGATCGAAACGACGATGGTTGCCACAGACAGCTTGCGCTCCCAGGTGGAAGCCTTGGACTTACCAAAGAAGGTGTCCATACCGCCGGCAATCGCACCGGACAGTCTGCTGTCCTTGCCCGACTGCATCAGAACCAGAACGGACAGACCCACAGCCAGCAACAGAATGACAATACCCAAAACGATAACGATAGGTTCCATAATGATCTCCTCCGAATTTTTTATGGTGGAAACGTTACCCTCGCGCTGCGAGCGGCAACGCACGACGTCATATTCAACGCCAAGTAGACAAAATTTCCGTTGATATCCCGCAAATTGGCAGAATATCGGTCAAACACCGTATATTATAGCACAGTTTTTTGCAAATTGCAAGATGTTTTTGAAAAAAGTTTGGAAACTTTTGAAAAATTATTGAATCAACATCGCATCTCCAAAGCTGAAGAAGCGGTATTCCTCCTTGACCGCCGTGCGATAGGCCTCAAGCATCGAATCGCGATCGTAGAAGGCACTGACCAGCATCAACAGCGTGGATTCAGGCAGATGGAAATTGGTGATCAGCGCGTCGACCGCCTTGAAGCGGTAGCCGGGGTAGATGAAAATGCCGGTGTCGCCGCTGATCGGATGAACAATACCATCCTCATCGGCGGCGCTCTCCAGCGTGCGGCAGGAGGTGGTACCCACGGCAATGACGCGACCACCTGCGGCACGGCGCGCATTGATCAGCGCAGCACTTTCGCGGCTGACGCTGATGTACTCGGTGTGCATCACGTGCTCGTCGATGCGGTCTGCCTTGACGGGTCGGAAGGTGCCCAGCCCTACGTGCAGCATGACCGGCGCGATGGCTACCCCCTTCTCGCGAATTTTCTCCAGCAGCTCAGGTGTGAAGTGCAAGCCGGCCGTGGGTGCTGCGGCGCTGCCCTCTTCGCGTGCGTAGACCGTCTGATACCGACTGTTGTCGCGCAGGCGTTCGGTAATGTAGGGCGGCAGCGGCATCAGTCCAATGACGTGCAGAATTTCGTAAATATTGCTGTATTTTTCACGGCTGTAGGTGAAGTGCAAAAGGCGGTTGCCTTCCTCCACAATATCGGTCACCTCGCCGACCAGCATGCCCTCGCCAAAGACAATGCGCATACCGATGCGCGCGCGCTTGCCCGGCTTGACCAAAACCTCCCAGGTGTCGGTCGCATGGGCGCGGAGCAGCAGAATTTCCACCGCTGCCTCAGGGCGTCCCTCCACGTGTCCGTACAGACGGGCGGGGATGACCTTGGAATCGTTGACAACCAGCACGTCGCCGGGATTGAGGTAATCGAGAATATCGTAAAAATGCTTGTGCTCCATAGTCTGTGCGGCGCGGTTCAATACCATCAGACGGCTGTGATCACGCTGCTCCATGGGATGCTGCGCGATGCGCTCCTCGGGCAGATCGTAGTAAAAATCCGACGTGCGCAGCTCCGTCGGCGCTTTTTGATTGATTATGACACTCATGCAGGATATCCTTTCGGGAAAACGTATACACCGATATTATACACCATTTTGCGAATAATTGCAAGTGGATGCGGCGAAATAATGTGCGAAGGCGGAAAAGCGGCGCCGGGAATGCGGAAATTTACAGCATTTTCACAATATTCTCCCGTTTTTTGCCGCAAAGGGATTGATTTTTGTCGCGCTTTCCGTTATAATATTATATATAATGGGTTAGTATGCTTACGGAAGGAGGGATACGCATGGCAAAATGGCAAAAGCCGCTGGTCGGAATTCGTGCCGTCATAGATAAAATTTGTAGCTTCTGGCGTCGCCGCAACGTGGTGATCGACATGGGCGCCAGCACCGTCCGTGTGTATCTGGAGGACAAGGGCGTCATTGTGGACGAGCCTTGCGTGGTGGCCTTGGATCGCGCCGCCGACCGCATCGTGGCGGTGGGGCAGGAGGCGTACGATATGATCGGACGCACCTCGGCGGATACCGTCGTCCTCCGCCCGGCCATGGAGGGAAGCCTGACTCGCTATGAGGTTACCCAAAAGCTACTGCAATACTACATCCGCACGGCGACCAAGTCGCTTCTGCGACCGCCGCGCGTCATGATTTGCCTGCCTGACGACACCACCGAGCAGGAGGAGCAGCAGCTGCAGAATATTGCCCGTGAGGCCGGTGCGGGAAAGGTGTACTTTATGGAGTCGGCGCTGGCCTGTGCCTGGGGCACGGGACGCGATCTGACCCGCCCGATCGGTCGCATGATCGTCGATATCGGCGGCGGAACGACGACGGCTGCCGTGGTTTCCATGGGCGGCGTGGTGGTCTCCAAGACCGTCCGCATTGGTGGCGACGCGCTGGATGCTTCCATTGTTGCCTACGTGCGCGACCGCTATGGCGTCATTATCGGCGAGCGTGCCGGTGAGACTATCAAAAAGAGAATCGGCGCGCTGTATCTGCACCGCATGGTGCGCAGCGTGGAGATCAAGGGCCGCGATGCCACCACGGGTCTGCCGCAAAAGGCGACGCTGACCTCCAAGGAAATGATCGAGGCGATGGCCGAGCCGGCAGCCGCGATCATGGACGTGATTGGCGACGTGCTGGCCGAGACACCGCAGGCGCTGCTCTCTGATATTATGCAGGATGGCATGATGCTTTGCGGCGGTGCCAGCCTGGTTTACGGCTTTGGGCGTCTGATCGCCAAAATCACCGGCGTACCGGTGCGCTCGCTCAAGGAGCCCTCGCACGTTTGCGTCCTCGGTGCCGCGCGCGCCATGCAGATGCAAAAAACGCTGGAGCTGACACCCGGACCCATCCGTCTGCAGCGACAGATCAAGCGCCGCCGCGGCGAGATCACCCCGCCGCAAGAACAAGAGGAGGAGGACGCCTGAGCCGACGGGAGAGCCTGTCGATCGGCACCACCATCCAAATCACAAAAGGGGAGAACACCATGTCTGATATTCAAGTACAAAATCTTACGCTGGCGAAAACGCTCAGCCCGGCACCCGTTATGTGTCATTTCGCCGCTGTTTCCAATATTCCGCGCGGCTCCGGTAATGAGGCCGGTGTGGCAGATTATCTCGTCGCCTTTGCGCACGCCCGGGGGCTTGCCTGCTACCGCGATACCACCAACAACGTGTTGATCAAGGCACCCGCTACGCCCGGCTATGAGAACGCACCTGCCCTGCTTCTGCAGGGACACACCGATATGGTCTGCGAGAAAAATGCAGATACCGTACACGATTTTGAAAACGATCCCATTCGCCTCATGCTTGACGGCGAATATCTGCGCGCCGACGGCACGACGCTGGGCGGCGATAACGGCATCGCCGTGGCGTATATGCTGGCGCTGCTGGAGAGCACCGATCTTCCGCATCCTGCGCTGGAGTGCCTGTTCACTGCCGGCGAGGAGGTCGGCATGGACGGTGCCATTGCTTTCGATTATTCGCAAATTCAGGCTAAGCATATGATCAATCTGGACAGCGAGGCTGAGGAGCAGATCACGGTCGGCTGTGCCGGCGGTGTGCGAAGCGACCTGACCCTTCCCGTGACCCGACGTGCACGAGAGGACGGCGAGACCTATTTGCGCGTGTCGCTGCGCGGTCTTTGCGGCGGTCACAGCGGTGAGGACATCAACCGCGGCAGAAGTGGCGCCAACGCACTGCTTGTTCGCCTTCTGTCCACGCTGCTGCGCGACGTCACGTTTGATCTTGTGCGTGTGGACGGTGGCTCCAAGGATAACGCCATTCCGCGCGAG
>JAFTSR010000095.1 GCA_017467225.1 Clostridia bacterium
AGGATGCGCATACCCGTGAAATTTATCGCAAACAGAGTGGAACTGTGACAGCGCGGCTGGTCATCGCTTCGCTGTTTACCTTGCTGGTGCTGCTTTGGGATCTCAGCCCCCTGTACGTGCACATGCTACCGGGCAGGTGGGCATCGCTTGCCCAGCATCCCGCAGCACATTTTCTGGCGTTGCAGCTGCTGGTATTTTGCGCGGCGGTGTCCGGTCGCAGACTGATCTACGGCTTGCGGCAGTTGCTCCGCATGACGCCTGAGCCCGCCTCGGTGCTCGCGCCGCTGCTTGCGTGCAATGCCGCGTATGATATTGTCATGTGCCTGCAGCCGACGCAATATGCGCTGCTCAACTTCCCGACCGCGCTCCTGCTTTTGGTGAGCGTGATTGCGGATGCTATGGATCTGCGCCGGGAGCGTATCGCCTTCTCGATCGTCAGCGCCAATGAAAATAAAATTGTTCCGATCAGAACCGCGCCGCCCAAGAAAAAGGTGGTGCGCGGCGGTCGTATTGTCAAAATCATCGATGATGAAGCCGATCGCGCGCATTACAGCGTTGAGCGCGTGGCGCAGCTGCAGGATTATTTCTACCGCACCAATGCGCCGACGCCTCGCTACCGCGCGCTGCTCCCCATGCTCGCGCTGCAGCTGCTGCTGTCGCTGGGTGTGACGGGCATCTGCACCATCAAAACCGGCATAACACCGACAGCGCTGAGCGTCCTGCTTCTGACGCTGCAGCTGAGCGCACCCGCCGCAGGCGTGTTCGTTTACGCCTACGCGCTTTTGACGGCATGCCGCAAGCTGCAGAGCAAGAACGCCACCATCGTCGGTCAATGCACCGTGGATGAGATGGCCGCGCGCAAGCAAATGGTCTTCAGCGACACCGACATGCTGCATGCCAAGAGCTCGACCGAAATTCTGGTCAAGGGCAGCGGCGATCCCAAGCGTTACGTTCGCTACGCGCGCCGACTGTTCTACGCGCTGGGCGGCACGCTGGCCAAGATCAACACCTCGGATCTGTCCGAGGATCGGATGGACGGCCTGGTGGAAATATTGCGCGTCTATCCCGACGGCGTCGAGGCGCGCATGGACGGGCGTGTCCGCGTCCTTGCGGGAAGCTCGGACTTTATGGTCAAAAACGGCATTCGCGTGCCGCATACCAACGCCGAAATGCTGGCGCGCCGCAACGACGAAAGCAGCATTCTGTACCTGGCCTTCGGCGGACAGATCCGCCTGGGCTATGAGATCAACTACCGTATCCACGGCAGCTTTGAGCAGCTGGCCGCAACGCTGGCGCAGGGCAAGACGACCGTGGCCATTCGATCCTACGATCCCAACATCACCGAGGAATATCTCTGTGACAGCCGCGCGGACAAAAAGGTGCCCGTGCGTGTGATCAAGCCGGTGCGCCACCGCAAATCTGAGGTGCACGAGAGCGCCGGTAGCGGTATTGTGGCGACTGAGCACGTGCGCGGTGTGGCATATGCCGTGCGGATGTGCGAGCGCATCAAGGAAAACGACTCGCTGTGGGTCGGTGTCCAATGGATCATGTCCATCATGGGCGCAGTTCTTGCCGCTGCGATCGGCTGGCTGTCGCTGATCCAAGCCGGTATCAGCGTGATGATCGCGCTGCTCATGGGCCTTTTGTGCCTGCCCTCCCTGATGATCGCAGGGCGTAATTTGTGGATCGATACCAACAACCAGCAGCCCAAGGACGCAGGGAAGAAATAAGAAAAATTCTGCGAAATCCCCGGCCATACACGTTCCAAAGAAAGGTAATCATCATGTTTTCAAACCCAAACGAAGGCTGCCGGCTCGGCAGCTCCATACTGAAATCGGTCCAGAAGCCCGGACGCTACAGCGGCGGCGAATTCGGACAGATCGTCAAGGATAAAGCAGATATCAAGGCTCGCTTTGCCTTCTGCTTCCCTGACAGCTATGAGATCGGCATGTCCAATCTCGGCATCCGCATTCTGTACGGCGTGCTCAACGAGCAGCCTGACGTCTGGTGCGAGGGCGCCTATACCCCTTGGGTCGATATGCAGGAGCAGATGGTCAAGCACGATCTGCCTCTGTGCGCCCATGAGAGCGGCGACCCGCTGCAAGAGTTTGACTTTGTCGGCTTTACGCTGCAGTACGAAATGTGCTATACCAACGTGCTCAATATGCTCTCGCTTTCGCATATTCCGCTGCGTGCGGCTGATCGCGGCGAGGATGACCCGCTGATCATCGGCGGCGGCCCTTGCTCGTATAATCCCGAGCCCATCGCGCCCTTTTTCGATCTTTTCAGTATCGGCGAGGGTGA
>JAFTSR010000096.1 GCA_017467225.1 Clostridia bacterium
GCAACGACGATGGCGGTAGGTCCGTCGGCGGCACCGATGATACCGATGGAGGCGGCATCGTTGACATCAAAGAAGATGGACGCCAGGCTCATGGTCAAAAAGATACCGAACTGCGCCGCCGCGCCGAAGATCATCAGCTTGGGGTTAGACAGCACGGGGCCAAAGTCGATCATGGCACCGATACCGATGAACAGAATGAGCGGAAACAGCTCGTTGGCAATACCTGCGTTAAATAGCGTGGACAAGGGTCCCTCGGTGGTCAGAACGCCGTCGATCCACTGATCGATCGCACCCGAGAAGGGCAGGTTGACCATGATGGTACCAAAGCCGAGCGGCAGAAGCAGCGTAGGCTCCATTTCTTTCTTGATGGCCAGATAGATCAGAAGTCCGCCGATCAGCCACATGGCGATGTATTTCCAGCCGCTCGGATCAGAGAACAGCCAGATAATACTTTCTGTTAAGATTTCCATAAAAAGCTCCTTTCAAAAGTTGCGCTTGCCGCCAAACGGGCGGTAAACATTGTTACCTCAACCCCACTATTGTACCACAAATTGTGGTATTTGTCAAGGCAAACGCTTGCATTTTTTGTATGCGCGCCGCTTCCGGAAAGAAAAATATTCATGCGGAAATGAATTTTTATGTAAAGATGAGGGCTTTGCACTCCGAGAATGCGAATAAATCAAAAAAACCCCCAGCTTTTTGAGAAATATCTCGCCAAACGTCTTGACAAACACGCAGTGTTGTAGTATAATAACCAAGTATTGTATCAAATAAAAAGCATAAATATTTGATTTTTGTGAATATTTTTTCACCCTTTTGAAAGGAACAGTTATGGCTAAGATATTTATCGACGGAAGCGCCGGAACCACAGGTCTGCGCATCCGTGAGCGGCTGTCGGCAAGACGGGATATCACGCTTCTGACGCTGCCCGAGGAGTTGCGTAAGGATAACGCTGCGCGCTGCGAGATGATCGACCAAGCGGACGTGGCTTTCCTTTGTCTGCCCGACGCGGCTGCCAAGGAGATCGTGCAGGCGGTGGGCGACTGCGAAACGGTGATCATTGACACCTCGACGGCGCACCGCGTAAATCCTGCATGGGAGTACGGCTTCCCGGAGCTTTACGGACGACGCGAGAAAATTGCGGCGTCGCGCCGCATTGCCAACCCCGGCTGTCATGCCAGCGGCTTTATCGCGCTGGTGCAGCCCCTCATTCACGCGGGATTTCTGCCTGCCGACGCGGCGCTGACCTGCTTTTCGCTGACCGGCTACACCGGCGGCGGTAAGAGTATGATCGCAGCCTACGAGGACGAGGCACGGGATGCGCTTCTGGATGCGCCGCGCATGTACGGATTGTCACAATCGCACAAGCACCTGCCCGAAATGTGTACCGTCACGGGTCTTCAGTCGCTGCCTGTCTTTTGTCCCATCGTCGCGGATTTCCCCTGCGGCATGGAGGTCAACGTACCGCTGTTTGCCCATCAGATCCACGCCACGCCAACGCAGATCAAGGGCGTATACGCTGATTATTACCGCGACGGCCTGGTGCATTACGCGGATGCTGCCGACGAGGGCGGGTTTATTTCCGCTGCTTCCATGGCAGGACGCGACGATATGCAGCTGAGCGTCAGCGGCAACGAGGAGAGAATGGTGCTGACGGCTCGCTTTGACAACCTTGGCAAGGGTGCCTCGGGTGCCGCCATTCAGAACATGAACATATGCCTGGGTCTTGACGAGACCACCGGCTTGAAC
>JAFTSR010000097.1 GCA_017467225.1 Clostridia bacterium
CAAACATATTCAAATCTCTCGTCAACATCGCTATCCGAAACACGCAACACAAGCAGACCGTACTTCTCGATCATTTTTGTTCTTGCACGGTCGTACGCTCTGCCCTCCGGTGTATAATGATACGCACCGTCAACCTCTATAATGAGATGCGCAGAATAACAATAAAAATCCACAATAAAATCATCAATAATTCGCTGTTTATATATTTTAATGGGATAGTGCTGCAAAAAATCAAACCACAAGTGTTTCTCTTGCGGTGTCATGTTGCGCCGTAATTCTTTGGCGCGACTCAAAAGTTTGTTGTTTTTCTTGATTGGACGCATTTCGGCAATACCCTCTCCGTCACGGCTTCGCCGTGCCACCTCTCCCATAGGGAGAGGCATTTTGTTAGTTTATTTCTTGTAACACAGGGGACTTTTAATGTTCATTTTCCGTATATAGCCCCCATCTTCCCCCATCACCCAACACTCACGCGGTGTATGGTGATGCGCCATCAGCCGCCGCACGTTGGCGCAGTCGACACGGTCGCAATAGTCGCGCGCGTCCGCATAAGACAGCCCGCCGCGCATTTTGCGGGCGATCAGACGCTCGCGCAGATGCTCTGCCTGCGCTTCGATGAACAGGCTGTCATCGCACATGTCGATAAGCGTTGCCCATGCGCCCTCGTTGTACAGCAGCCAGTTGCCCTCGACCAGCACGATGTCCGCGTGCACCTTGATCGCGTCCTCGACGACGTCGTGAAGGTTGCGGTCGTAGGCGGGCCAGGTGATATCCCGCTCGCGTAGCCGAATCAGCGTGCGAGTCAGCTTTGCCAGATCAAATGTCTCGGGCGCGCCCTTGACCTGCTTCATGGGAACGGTCACGCCATCGACCGTGACAGTGTGTGCGGCGATGTAGTCGGCGTGATAATGGAAGCCGTCCAGCCCCACCGCCTGCAACGGCTCAACGCCCTGTGCGGTCTGCGAGAGATATTCCAGAAATTGTGCCGTCGTGGTCTTGCCCACCCCGGGCGGGGCGGAGAGGAACACGAGGATCCTGCCGCCACGCGACCGACGCATGTCCGTCCAACGTCGGAGCAGCGGCAAAAACAGCTCTGCGACCGTCCGATCGTCATATCGTGCCGTCACCGCAAAGCCGTTGACGGAAAAGGTATATTCCCGTGTCATGCGTGACCCTCCTGTCGTTTTAGGGTATATTTCTTATCGGTAGTATAGCATAAATCACGAAATTTGTAAAGAACAGCGGAAATTTTTTCCGTGCGATGGCAAAAAACGCTGGACTTTCTCGGTGTGCTGTGATATACTAAATTCAAACCATCCCATATGTTCAGACGGTATTGGTGACATTTTCGGATACCCGAACCCGTCACAAAAGCATTTCAGCAGAAAGGAATGATCATAAACATGAAGAAAATGAGGATTGCCATCATCGGTCAGGGCCGAAGCGGCAGAAATATTCACGGGAAATTTTTCCGCAGTGAGGACAATGACTTCTGCGAGGTCGTCTGCATCGTTGAGGCAGACGCGGCACGTCGCGCACGTGCGGCAGAGGAATTCGGCTGTGATACCGTCGCCGAATACACCGAGCTATTCGGCAGAGACGACATCGATCTGGTCGTCAATGCCACCTTCTCGCAGATGCATTACCCGATCACCAAGGACCTGCTCGCGCACGGCTTTCATGTGCTGTCCGAAAAGCCCTTCGGACGCTCTTACTATGAGTGTCTCGATCTGATCCATACCGCACAGACGCACGGCGTCACCGTTGCGGCATTCCATCAATCCCTGCTCTCCCCCGCCTTTCTCAACGTCAAGCGCATCATCGAAAGCGGCGTGTTGGGCGACATCCTACAGATCAATTTGAAATATTCCGGCTTTGCCAGACGTTGGGACTGGCAGACCCTGCAATCCCGCTGTGCGGGCGGTCTGTACAATACGGGACCGCACCCCGTCGGACAGGCACTCGACCTGCTGGGCTGGGATGAGAACACCCGCGTGGCATACTCCTCCCTGCGCACCGTGCTGACCAGCGGCGACGGCGACGACTACGCCAAGGTCATCCTCACC
>JAFTSR010000098.1 GCA_017467225.1 Clostridia bacterium
GGAAGACGCCGAACGCAAGACCGATAAATACAAGGTGCGTGATCAGCGAGAACACCAGCACAGTCAAGGCACGGGAAAGCACCTCGGCGTCAAAGTCACGGACGTAGCCCTTGATGATCAGTGCAGGCTGGGCGGCATAGAGAATGAGATTGGCCAGACCCTTGCATAGTCCCGGTGTGGACAGCTTGCACTTTGCCATCAGAAAGCCGGGGATGATCATCAAAAGCAGCAGGACAACCTTGGAGAACAGAATAGAAATATCGATCATTTTTCGGCCTCTTTTTCAGGAATGGGATAGCTGTAAAGGCGGTGCGCGCCGAGCAGCTTGCCAAAGAAATACTTGTTGCAGGCAGCCTCGCTCATCACGTAGACGCGTCCATCCCGGACTACCAGCTCCTCGGACATGCAGGGAGCAACAATATCGGCGTAGCAGCTTGCGCTGTCAAGGAAGTAGATGGGCATCTCGGTGCCGTTGGGCAGCGTGTAAGTGTCCGCCTTGGCAGGATCGACCGCCGCCAGATCGTAGCAGTACAGATGCGAGGTGCTCAGTCCCCAAGAGGTCGAGAAGATCAGCGTGTCATCGTCGGTGAGAGCCATGCCCTGGATCATGCCGCGGGTGGAGTAAAGGATGTCGGGTTTGTCTGAGATCAGCATGCCCGTTGTGGGATCCAGGGAATAGCCTGCAAGCAGAGCGTAGTTCTGATCTCCCGCAGGTGTGACGTAGCGGTCACCCTCGGGCGTTTCGTACTTTTCGGGATAGTAGTAAGAGCCAACGTACAGGCAATGGTCGCGTACGAGACAGTAGGCCGGCTCCATCATGACCTTGATATCGCCAAGAATGGTCGCCTCGCCGTCGCCGTCCAGAATATCAGTGAGGGAGAGCAGATGGATGGCACCGTCACCGGCCAGATATACGTGGTCCGTGCCGGGATAAAAGCTGATGCCGCCGGCGTGACTCGTGTGGCCGCTGCCGTTCTGATTTTTGATCAGCACGGGCGCGGAGGATTTGTAATTCTTATCCACCGTGTAGATACGGGAGGCCGTACCGTCGGACATGTAGCCGCACAGGATATACAGGTCGCTGTCGGGCAGGTAGTCAAAGCCCTGCGGCGTGAAGTTGTCATTCAGACCGGGAATGACAAACTCGCGCGCGGCATCCTTGTAAAAGCTGCCGTGGCGGACGCGGTCAAAGATGAAAAAGCCGCCAAGTGCTAAAATGACCAGGGAGAGCAATACGCACAGGATTGCTACACACAACCGCAAAGGGTTGATTTTTCTCTTTTTATGCTGTTTCATATATGTACCTCTTATTTTTCTTGCGACAGACGGGCGATGGTTTCGGGAATGAAGGGCAGCTTGTCGCTCTCCTCCAGACCGAGAAGGTCGATCAAGGGATTCATCTTATGCGTAAGAACATCCGCGAAGCTTTCAGGATGATGCGCGTCGCTTGCCAGGTAGAACTTGCACCCCAGAGCCTTGGCAATGCGGAAGGGGCGCAACACGCTGTCAAGGTCGTGGCCTGCAAATCGACCGGGCACCATATTCAGCTCGACACCCATGCCGACTTTTTTTACCTTGGTAAAGATGTCGATCAGCTCGTTTTCGGTGAACAGATCCAGGCATTTGATATGCTCCTGTGTGCAGACCAGACCGTCGGTGAAGTGAGCAAGTCCCGTTTTGTGGAAGGGAAGATCGAGCGAGAGCAGATAATGCACGCGCTCTTCAAAACGCTTTTTATGTGTTTCAGCATCCTCGGGAAAATCCTTGGGAACACAGTAATTTTTCAAATGCAGATGATTGACGGCAATCACGGTAAAATCCATAGCTTCGATCTCGGCAACCGTAGCGCTCAGGTTATCGTTCATGTCCATGTCGACCTCGGCGCCGTGCAAAAGGAAGCAATGCTTGCCTTGCGGCAGATTTTCAGGCTTGGGCAGGACGGCATCTCGCGTATAAGGCCAGCAGTGGTCGGCCAGGTTGAGCAGCTTCATGCCTGCCGTAATACCGTAGGAGAGAATGGCCTCCGGCGTCTGACGGGCATCGCGGGAGCAGGGCGAGAGCTGGGTATGAATGTGCAGATCATGATCAGGAACAAATCTCATGAGAAAATACCTCCTTATATGATGACAATAGTATACCATGTTTTTTTACAAAAAGCAAGTTGATTTTTAAATATTCTCTCAAAAATCCTCTTGACGCGGCGGTGCATTTGTGGTATCATTAAGCGAGAGAGAAAGGAGGGGAGAGCATGCATTTGATCGTATGTATTGACGACCGCATGGGTATGACCTTTGGCGGCCGACGGCAGAGCCGCGACCGTGTTTTGTGCGAGGACGTGCTCGGGGATGTGCGGCAGCGCGGCGCACAGCTGTATCTTTCGCCGTATTCCGCGCAGCTGTTTGACGGAATGGGAGCCGAGCGCCTTTTGTGTGTGAGCGAGAGCTATCTGACTGATGCCGGCGAGACGGATTTCTGCTTTTGCGAGCGAGAGGCGATCGCATCGCACGCGCACAGAGTGAGCGCGGTGACTGTCTACCGATGGAATCGCCACTATCCGTCCGATCGCAAGCTCGATCTGGACCTGTCTGCTTACACGTTGCGCGAGACGACCGAATTTGCGGGAAGCTCGCATGATATGATCACCAAGGAGGTTTATGTAAAATGAGAAAGAACGTAAGTATGCGCCTGTTGGCGCTTGCATTGTCCGCGCTGCTGATGCTGGGCGCGCTTGTTGGATGCAGTGATCTGCTTGCCGAGCTTTTGCCGCCGGAGCAGCCGCAAGGACCTCAAAGCGCTTCTACGCCTGAGGATATTCCACCCTTTACTGATCAACCGTACGTTGTCCTTGGAGATGGCGTGCCGACCTTTACCGACGAGGAAAAGGCGGTTACAACCTCGTTTGAACAATACGCTCCCTTGGATTCGCTCGGTCGCTGCGGCGTGACCTACGCCTGCATCGGACGTGATCTGATGCCTACCGAGGAGCGCGGCAGCATTGGTTCTGTCAAGCCATCGGGCTGGCAGACGGTCAAATATGACATCGTCGACGGAAAGTATCTGTACAACCGTTGTCATCTGATCGGCTTTCAGCTGACGGGCGAGAATGCCAATCGCGAAAATTTGATCACGGGCACGCGCTACCTCAACATCGAGGGCATGCTGCCCTTTGAGAATATGGTCGCGGACTACATCAAGGAGACCGGCAACCACGTGCTGTATCGGGTTACTCCCGTGTTTGAGGGCAACAACCTGGTAGCGTCCGGCGTGATTATGGAGGGTTGGTCGGTCGAGGATAACGGCGACGGCATCTGCTTTTACGTGTACAGCTACAACAATCAGCCGGGCATCGTGATCAACTATGCCAACGGTGATAGCGCTCTGTCCGAGGATGGCTTGCCCGAAGCACCGGAGAATACGCCGGCCGTGGATGGCGATGACGGTGTGACCTACGTGCTCAACACCAACACCAAGAAATTTCATGAGCCGGATTGCGGATCGGTGGACAGCATGTCGCCCTCCTCGCGTAAGGATTATAGCGGCGATCGCCAGTCCCTGATCGACCAGGGCTACGATCCCTGCGGCAGCTGCAAGCCGTGATATGTAATGGTAAATAAAGAGAAAGCGGGGGGAACTTTTGTGTACAAAAGTTCCCCCCGCGCCCCCTTCAAAAAACTTTTGATCAAAAGGATAGGATATCCCCGTTACGATGACATCCTATCCCTTATTTTATTTAAGTTCTTGAAAGAGGGGGCACGGGGGAGAAAACTTCTTTCAAGAAGTTTTCTCC
>JAFTSR010000099.1 GCA_017467225.1 Clostridia bacterium
GAGGCCATGAAAAACGCCGGGGCTGTCGAGCAAGGCGGCGTATGGACGCTGACGGCAGAGAAGGGAGTTACGCCCGTGCCGTTTGAGCAGTGGCCCGACGACGAGCTGACCGTTTACATGACGCTGTCCCCGCGCAGCACGGGCGAGGTGCAGATCAAGAGTGCCTGTGTGCCTCCCAAGGGCTACCGAGCGGCAGAGGTGAGCTACACCTACGACATGGGCGACGGCACCGTGCTCAACGCGGCGCTGTCCTCCTATACCTATCTGCAGCCCGGTACTTACACCATCAAATGCACCGCCAAGGTTGGTGACTACACCGCCACGGTCGAGCAGACAGTGGACATGTCCGACATCAAGGGCGACCGCGGCTTCAAGGTTCGGGGGCTTTGCTCCGAGATGGCACCGCAGGGCGGCGGCAGCCGCAATATCGGCGTCATCTGTGACGGGGAGATCCCGTCCGTTGTCGGCGCGCAGCTGACGCAGCAGTACGACACCTACAGCTCCTCCACGCTGTCCAAGGATTTCTTCGGTCTGGGCTTTGACCACACGGTCACCGTGACCGAGGTGCTGTTCACCGAGGGCGCGCATTTTGAGAACGGCGGCTGGTTTACCAAAACGCCTGAGGTCGAGGTGCTGATCGGCGAGACGTGGCAGAAGGTCGCGTCAAGATGCAGTCCTTTGTACATTGAGGTAGACGGCATCGGCGCGCAGGGTGACCCGTACCAGACCTTCACCTTCACGCTGGAGGAGCCGGTCGCGTGCCGCGCTGTGCGTGTCATCGGTCCGGCGGGCGGCAATGCAAAATTTGTCTCCTGCGCCGAGATGGATATCAATTTCTCTGACGTGGAAAATCCCACCTATGAGGGCATCGACCTGTCCGACCCCGTGGGCAGCGCCATCATTATCGTCTCCGAGAGCAATCCGGGCGGCGCCGGCTGCAAGGATATTGAGCTGATCCGCGACGGCAAGAGCGCGTCGGTCGGCAGCGGCGGCAACCATGGAACCGAGCAGTACGACACCTTTACGGGACGCGGTGACGACCACGAGGAGTTTTACGGCTACATCTTCCGCGGCGAGGTGGACGTTGCGTCCGTCACGTTTACCGAGGGCTGCCACTTCGACAACGGCGGCTGGTTCAAGGACGGCACGCTGCGCCTGGAGCTGATGATCGACGGCGAGTGGGAGGAGGCAGACGCCAAGATCTCGCCCAAATACCCCACAGGTGACAGCATGGGCACCTTCGGCTCCAATTACCAGAGCTACAAGTTTACACTCGATAGCGCAACCATGTGTACCGGCATCCGTGTCATCGGCATGGCCGGCGGCAGTGCGCACTTCACCTCGGTCTCTGAGCTTGCGGTAGAGGTTGAGTGAGGGAAGGGAATGCCTTCGGCGACCAAGAACCTTTCTTGAAAGAAAGGTTCTTGGAACTCCAAAGAACTTTTGGAAAAATGAGTTGCTGAGGTTGTTGCGGTTCTGTTCTGCATGCACATAGCGTTTCTTTACCAAATCAAACCGGGCTTCGCCGCGTATGCGGTGCAGCCTCTTTTTAATTTCAAGTTACGCGTGCTCCTTTCGTTACGCTGTCGCATGCCACCTCTCTCCCAGAGGGAGGCTTGGTAAGCACCCCCATGCAGTTGGCAGTTCGTACAGATGCGTTCACGCATGGCGAGGAAAAGAGGGCATCCTCCATGTGAAAAATCACTTGCTTGGCGAGTGGATGTTTATTTTGCCGTGTCATCCTTGAGCAAGCGCTGCGTGAGATTCTTCGCTTCGCTCAAGAAAGGCAGTCGCGTGGTTTGATCAAGGATCTCAGCGATTATCTTTCTCCGAAAAACCTTAACGTAATGACATTGTCAGCCACGGGGAAGTCTCCGTCCACTTTCATTTCCAAATAACCTTGTTTTTGTATCAACATGAACATTTTGTATCATTTATAAGAAACTTTTCACCAATAGGAGCACGCATCTGGTTACACAGAGAGGCGAGCAACACCGCCACCAACGGCAAACCGCAGGCGGCACAGGTATGTCGTACATTGTAAGCGTGCCACCACGCTCCTACGCGCCAACGGTGATCTACGCGCCACCAACGTCCGCGCAAGGAAACACGCCCGGAGCACCAATCGCAGCCACCGCGCCGCGCTGATATGTCCACATCCGCGTTGCCGCGACAAATAAAAACGCATGCGCCGCCGACAATGCAACAAAGGGTACGTCGGGCTGTGACTGCAGGTCTTTGCAGTATTGCGCCTTTTCAGACTTACGTCTTTTCCGGCCTCACCTTTGATCAGAATGCCGTACGAGCCTCGCAAAGCATGGCTGCGCTAAACACCGCGAAAAAACACCGCAAGTATCGAAAAACTACTGCCAAACCGCTGAAAACCTCCGTTTTCGCCCCCCTTTTTGATACAAAACTTGTATTTTGTATAATTGCATCGCTGCGACTTTGCACCGCACCGACAGACGATGCGTGCGGAGCGATGGGTATGGGTAGTCAGCGATGGGTATGGGTAGTCATGGTGCGATCGTCGTTAAATCCTCGACAGACCCGTCGCGCGGCGCTGTCCACACTGCGGTCTTGCGTTGTCGTCTTGCGTTGCGATCTTTCCTGCGCTCACGTGCACTGTGATGCGAGTGTGCGTCTCCCGGCGGTTGCGTGCTACAAGATCAAAAGCCGCACCTCGCGATCATCAACCACAGGCGGCGGTCGTGCGCTACATACGTCCCTCCATCGCCGCAGACGGTCTCTGACGCGACCGCAAGCTATACGTCCATGCCGAGCCGCTGCTGTGCTCCGCAGCCGACAAGATTACGAAGCATACGACCCCCACTGCACCCGACGCCAAGGTACTGTCTTGCAGCGCGCCGCCTACGCTGCATGGCTTTGTTTGTGCTCCTTGCACGCACGCATTGGCTGCAGCGATGCTCCCTTGCGCTGCGCTACGCGCCAGCTGCCCACCGCGCA
>JAFTSR010000100.1 GCA_017467225.1 Clostridia bacterium
ATCGTCAACTATCATATCGCCGCCAAGAAAAGAGGGGAGGGAATTACCTTCCTGCGCAAGATCGTGCGCGGATCGACCGACGACAGCTACGGTATCGAGGTAGCCAAGCTTTCCGGCCTGCCCAATGAGGTCATTCGCCGCGCTCGTGCCGTGCTGGAGCAGATCGAGCAGAGTGGTGGCAAGCCGGCGCTGAATACCACGCCGTCCCCCAAGCAAGAGACCGACCAGAGCAATGCCATGAGTCTGCAGGACTGCATCAATGAGCAGGTGGTGGCCGAGCTGGCCGCCGCGGACCTCAATATTATGTCCCCCTTGGAGGTCATGAACCTGGTCTTCCAGCTGCAAAGACGACTGAAGAACGGGTGAGAATAGAAAATTTCGCTCCGCGGGGTCAGAACCTTTTGTGGGCAAAAGGTTCCGACACTTCCAAAAAACTTTGAAAAATTTTTGGCTGAATTTTTAGCGATTCGGTTATGTCGTCGCACAGCAATATGCCATGTGGGGCCCCTCCCCCACAAGATGGTTGCATAATAGCAAACGACCTAACAAAGGAATAGCGGCGAAGCGTACGTACTAAAAAGTTTAGTTCCCTACGTGCAGAGCACGCACCAACCGGGGATTCGAAAGGGGAGCGGGCTCCCCTTCGCACGCTTTCTTCGGTTCACTTCTTTGGGGTGAGCCAAAGAAGTGAACAATAATCTAATTTTAGAATCTATGTTCGCACAATCTCTCCCAAAATCTCTCCCGAAGGAGGTGACCCGATGGGTTCCATTCAAGTATTACCTTTTTCCGTCGCCAACCGTATTGCGGCAGGCGAGGTCGTTGAGCGTCCCGCATCCGCCATCAAGGAGCTGGTTGAAAACGCCATGGACGCCGACGCCAAGCATATCACCGTAGAAATTCAAAATGGCGGCATGACCTTCATGCGGGTCACGGATGATGGCTGCGGCATGAGCGCGGAGGATCTCGCCATGTGCATCCGCCGTCATGCCACCAGCAAAATTACAAGCGCCGCTGATCTTGAGCGCCTTCTGACCATGGGCTTCCGCGGTGAGGCGCTGGCTGCCATTGCGGCAGTTTGCGAGCTTCGCATCATGTCCCGCCGCGCCGAGGATGAGATGGGCAATCTTTTGGAGGCCAGCCAGGGAAATATCATCAGCGTCAGTCAGACCGGCTGTATGGTCGGCACGACGGTCATCGTCGAGGAGCTTTTTGCGTCCGTTCCCGCGCGCCGCAAATTCATGCGCCGGGATGCAACCGAGGCACAAGCGGTGGTGACCATGGTCGAAAAGCTGGCGCTGGCCAGACCCGATATCGCCTTCCGCTTGATCGTGGACGGCAATACCAAGCTGCAAACGTCGGGTGACGGCAATCTCAAAACGGCGATTTACTCGGCACTTGGCAAGGAGTTTGCCAACCGCATGATTGAGATCAAGGGCTCGTGCGACGGCGTGGAGCTGTACGGCTATATCAGCCGCCCCGATTTTGTACGCGGCACGCGCGGCGCAGAAAACTTTTTCATCAACCGCCGTTACGTGCGCAGCGCACCGGCAGCGGCGGCGCTGGAGCAGGCCTACCATTCGTTTATGGCAACTGAAAAATTCCCTGCCTGCGTTTTGCATCTTTCGATGAATCCCGAGGCGGTGGATTTCAATATCCATCCTGCCAAGCTTGAAGTAAAATTCTCCCGCGAGTCGGCGGTATTTACCGTCATTTACACGACGGTGCGCAGCGCTCTCTCGGCCGATCAAACACGACCGGAGCTGCAATTCAGTGCTCCCCGCGCAACAGAAAATAAAGCACCGCAGCCGACCGTAACGACGACCGCACGTCGCACCTCAGATGCCTTTGCACCGGTGTACGATCGCACCGTAGCTGCGCAGTCGCCGGCAGAACGTAAAACAGGTGGGCAGATGTCGCTGGCACATACGGAACTGCCGCCGATCGCTACGTTAGATGCTGAATATTCGAAAAATAAACCGGAATTAAAAGAAAATCAACGGGTGGTTGATAAAACACCACCGAATATGCCGTCAGCGACGCCGCAGGATCTGCCGGATATTCCCGCAGCTCCCGTGCCAACCGAGGCTCCGCCGCTGATCACGGCAGAGCAATATGCCAAGTCGGTGGTCGGTGGACGGTATCACGAGCCGCCGCAGGAGTCAATTCTCGCGCCGAGCGAGCCGCCGACAGCAGTGCCTCAAACTGTGCCGAGCGAGCGGCCGACACGGACGCAGCAGGAACAGGCACCGCAGGTGCCGCAAGAGTCGCAAGAGTCGGAACAACTGCCTGCGCAAGAGAGTAAGCCGCTGTTGCAGAACTGGCGGATTGTCGGACAGGTGTTTAATTCTTACATCATTGTTGAGCGCGACGACGACATGCTGCTGATCGATCAGCACGCGGCGCACGAGAGGCTGCTGTACGAGCAGCTGCGCGCACGGATGCACGAGGTCGAGCCGACCTCACAGCCGCTCATCCTGCCCCTGGAGGTCATGATGATGAGTGACGAGGTCGCGGCCCTTTGCGAGTATCAAAAGGAGTTGGAGGCCATCGGCTTCAACTTTA
>JAFTSR010000101.1 GCA_017467225.1 Clostridia bacterium
AGATCGAAAGGCCAGTTCAGCAAGGAATTCCTCGCGAGGACGACCAAGCAGCAGGAGGCGCTTCTGCTCAAGGCGCTCAGGCTTCTGCGCCCGGGCTGCGAGATGATCTATTCCACCTGCTCCGTGCTGGCGCAGGAAAACGAGAACATTGTGGCGCGCGTGCTCAAGAAGGCGAATGCCGAGGTTGTGCCGCTGGAGCTTGAGGCGTTTGGGAGCGTGCCGCAGCTGTCGGTTTCCATTCCCGGGACATTGTGCGTCTGTCCGGATGAGCTGCACGAGGGATTCTTTGTGGCGAAGATCCGCAGAAGAAAGTGAGCTAAGCAAAAAAGCCCTGCGCTGGCAAGGCTTTTTCGTTTTTACGACAGACATAAAAAGCCGCTGCATTTTGCAGCGGCTGGTGCCGGTGGTGGGACTCGAACCCACACGGGTCTCCCCAACGGATTTTGAATCCGTCACGTCTGCCATTCCATCACACCGGCGAGTGAGGATGAATACCCGTTCAGTATATCTGAATTGAGGCGCGAAGTCAAGCAAAACTCGCGGACACGCAAGATTTAGCCCAGCATATCCAGATACAGGTCGCTGGTCAGGCGGCGGGGATGCTCAATAGCCTGGAAACGGTCGAGTTCGCGCTCCTTTGCGGCGATCCCGGCCAGATGCCATGCGCCCTCAAGGATGAACAGCGCGGCGAAAAATGCAGTGCAGATAATCAGCGGCACGAAACAAATACTCCTTCGGTTTCAAATACGTCAGACGTCCGAAAAACGAACAGAGGCGATTATAGCATGAATCTGCGAAAATGCAAAGCGAAGGATTGTTACATTTTCGTAATACAATGGCGTGTACGGTTGCAAACGGATGCACAGATAATCTTAACGCGAATTTGATATAGAGATATGTTATAATGCTGATTAGAATCGGAGGCTGTTGCAAATGTTAAAAAAGTGGTTGATCTGGCTTCGTTATGCAATGGTTCCGCGGGGACAGTCCAAAAAGGAATTCCTGCGTGATATGGGCATCACGCTGGCGCTGATGGGCGCCGCGGCGCTGTTTTGCGCATTTTTGAATATTAGCGGGGACAGTGACAGTGCGGTTCCGCTGGTATTTGTGCTGGCCGTCCTGCTCACAGCCCGATTCACCGACGGTTATTTTTACGGTCTGTTTGCCACGTTCGTTTCTGTTTTTGGCGTCAACTATGCATTTACCTATCCCTTTTTTGAATTCAATTTCACCATCACCGGATATCCGCTGACCTTCCTGACGATGTTTGCGGTTTCGCTGGTCGTTGGCATGCTGACCGAGCAGGTCAAGCGCCAGGGCCGCATTGATGCCGAGGTGGAACGGGAAAAAATGAAGGCCAATCTGCTGCGCAGCGTGTCGCACGATCTGCGCACGCCGCTGACAGCCATCATCGGTTCTTCCAACGTTGTGCTGGAGCAGTATGACACGCTCAGCGACGAAGAGAAAAAGGAATTGATCGATCATGTGCGCGAGGATGCGCAGTGGCTGGTGCGGCTGGTGGAGAATATTCTGTCCATCACCAGGATCAATGACGGAGCGGTCCGGCTGAAAAAGGCGCCGGAGGTTGCCGAAGAAATTGTATCCGAGGCGGTTGACAAGTTTCGCAAGAACAGAAAAATGCCTGTGCGCGTCAAGCTGCCGGATGAAATGCTGATGATCCCCATGGACGCGACCCTGATTGAACAGGTGCTCATCAACTTGATGGAAAATGTCATCCGTCATTCGGGAAATCCGGACAAAATCGGTTTGACCGTTCGGGCAGAAGACGGGAAGGCAGTGTTTGAGGTTGAAGACTGGGGCAAGGGAATCCCTGAA
>JAFTSR010000102.1 GCA_017467225.1 Clostridia bacterium
AGCGGCATCTGGCAGCCGGTGTGGCTGGAGCACGTACCGGATGCCTATATCACCTCGCTGCGTCTGACTCCAACGCTTGACAGCGTAATCATCGAAACAGAGGGCGGCATCGCACAAAAGACGCTGCGCCTGTCTCTGCCCGACGGTGAGCGCGAGTACACCTACGAGGGCGACCGCTTCACGCTGGACATCGAGCAGCCCATCCTTTGGACGCCGGAAAATCCACATCTCTATCACTTCACGCTGACATCCGGCAAGGATACCGTACACTCTTATTTTGCCCTGCGCACCATTGAGGTGGGAGAGGCAGGCGGCAAGCCCACGCTGCTTTTCAACGGCAAGCCGTATTTCTTCCACGGACTGCTCGACCAAGGCTATTTCAGCGACGGCATTTTTACCCCCGCCTCCCCTGCAGGCTTCACCAACGACATCGTACAAATGAAGGCCCTCGGCTTCAACATGCTGCGCAAGCACATCAAGATCGAACCCGACTTTTTCTACTACGAATGTGACCGTCTGGGCATGATCGTCTTTCAGGACATGGTCAACAGCGGAAAATACAATTTTCTCATCGACACCGCGCTGCCCACCATGGGTCTCAAACGTGGCATCACCCACAGAGCGAGTGAGCGCCGTCGCGCCTTTTTTGAGGACAGTATGATATCCACAGTCCGCCATCTGTACAATCATCCTTGCGTGCTCTATTACACCATTTTCAACGAGGGCTGGGGACAGTACGATGCCGACCGCCTGTACCGTCTTGGCAAGGCAGCCGATCCGAGTCGCATCTGGGACGCTACCTCGGGCTGGTTCTTCGAGAAAGAAAGCGACGTACAAAGTGAGCACGTTTACTTCAAAAAGCTCAATCTCAAGCCCCACGGACGCCCGTTGGTGCTGTCCGAGTTCGGTGGATATTCGCTCTCAATTGACAGTCACCGCTTCAATCCTGACAACGCCTACGGCTACCGCACCTTCCACACCAAGGAAGCCTTAACCGATGCTTTGCGTCATTTGTACGAGGATGAGGTCATTCCCATGATCGGGCGCGGACTTTGCGCCGCGGTGCTGACGCAGGTGTCCGATGTTGAGGACGAAATCAACGGCCTTTTGACCTACGACAGACAGGTCTGCAAGGTGGACGCCGATGTCATGTGCCGCGTCGCGGACGCATTGCAGCGCGCCTTTGCCGATGCACATCAAAATCCGACGCAAGGAGAGGACCATGGGAAAATTTGACGGCATTCTGCTTTGTACCGATCTTGACGGAACGCTATTGCGGGATGACAAAAGCATCTCGCCCGAGAACCGCACAGCTATCGAGTATTTCAAGCGCGAGGGCGGTTATTTCACCTTTGTCACAGGACGCATGCCCTCCTACGTGTGGGATATGTACCACGCCGTGCAGCCCAACGCTCCCGTCGGCTGCGTCAACGGCGGCGGACTGTACGATTACGCGAGCGAGCGCTATCTTTGGACACACGGCCTCTCGCGCGACGTCATGGAGCTGGTTGCCTATATCGATGCCGAAATGCCTACCATGGGCATTCAGCTCAACACGTTTGACACGGTCTATTTTTGCAAGGAAAGCGGCGCTCTGGCCGATTTCCGCGCCGAGACGGGCGTGCCCAACATTGTCTGCCCGTACCGCGAGGTGCCCGACCCGATCGCCAAAATTCTGTTTGCCGACCGCGACGGCGACCGGATCACACGTCTGGCATCGCTTTTGAACGCGCATCCGCGCGCGAATGAGTTCGACTTTATCCGCTCCGACCGCACACTGTATGAAATTCTGCCGCGCGGTATCCACAAGGGCGTCGCGCTTTCCAAGCTTGCCGAAATTCTCGGCATCGATCCGCGCCGCACCGTCGCCGTTGGAGACTACGACAACGATGTCGGTATGCTGCGCACGGCAGGGCTGGGTGTGGCCGTCGCCAACGCCACCGAGGCCGCCAAGGCAGCAGCCGATATGATCACCGTCTCCAACGAGCAGCACGCCATCGCGGCGCTGATCGACGATTTGGAGCACCGTGTCAGATTGTGAAAAAACATGCAGAATTTTGTTAATAAATCGTGAATTTTGTATTGACATCGTTCCAAGGGTATGATATAATTGTAGCAACTTTTTCCAACTAAAGGAGGATTACCCTATGGAAGGTACTTTTTGGGCGTTTATGCCGGCCATCGTTGCCATTGTGCTCGCCCTGATCTCCAAGCAGGTCTACATTTCTTTGTTTCTCGGCATTCTGACAGGTGCATTGATGTACGCAGGCGGCAACCCGTTGCAGGCTTTGGGCACGCTGTACATTGTCATGAGTGAGAAGGTCGGCGCCAACGTTCCGATCCTGGTATTTTTGGTCGTCCTCGGCATTTTCGTCGTGCTGATGCAAAAGTCGGGCGGCTCCCGCGCATACGGCGACTGGGCCGGACAGAAGATCAAATCCAAGAGCGGTGCTCTGGCAGCGACCGCAGGCCTTGGCTGTCTGATCTTTGTTGACGACTACTTCAACTGTCTGACCGTCGGCTCGGTCATGCGCCCCGTCACGGACAAGTTCAAGGTCTCCCACGCCAAACTGGCATGGCTGATCGACTCTACTGCAGCTCCCGTTTGTATCATCGCTCCCATCTCCTCTTGGGCAGCCGCAGTTTCCGGTCAGCTGGAGGGCGACGGTCTGGTCATGTTCATCAAGACCATTCCCTTCAACGTGTACGCAATTCTGACCATCATCATGGTCTTCGCCTTCTGCTTCATCAAGATCGACTTTGGCAAGATGAAGAAGAACGAGATGATCGCACAGACCACCGGTGATCTCAATGCCGGTGAGACCGAGCTGCCCACCGATGAGGATACCTCCATCGTGGCAAATGCCAACGGTAAGGTTCGCCACCTGATCGTTCCCGTCATCATCCTGATCGTCTGCTGCATCGCCGGCATGATCTACTCCGGCTACTATTACAACTGGGATACCGGCATGTACGGCACCGAGCTGCAGTCTGACAGCGTGATCTCCGCCTTCTCCAACTGTGACGCAGGCACCTCGCTTGCCATCGGCTCGACCATCGCGCTGGTCATCGTCGCTATCTACTACATGATCGACAAGATCGTTTCCTTCAAGGAAATCATGTCCAGCATCACGCAGGGCTTTAAGACCATGGTTCCCGCTATCCTGATTCTGACCTTCGCATGGACTATCGCCGGCATCATGGGTGCCAAGGGTGGCTATTTGGATGCACAGGCCTTCGTTCAGAACAATATGGAAATGATCCCTGCTACCGTGCAGGCATTCTTCCCTGCCATCTTCTTTGCACTTGCTTGTGTTGTTGCCTTCTCCACCGGTACCTCCTGGGGTACCTTCGGCGTGCTGGTTCCCATCGCCGTCACCATCCTCGGTGGCAGCGGCACACTGGTGCTGATGACCGTTTCGGCAACGCTGGGCGGTGCTGTTTACGGTGACCACGTTTCCCCCATCTCGGATACCACCATTCTGGCATCTACGGGCGGTAACTGCAACCACGTTGACCACGTTAAGACGCAGCTGCCTTACGCATCGCTTATCGCAGGTATCGCCTTCGTTTCCTACATCGTCGCAGGTCTGCTGGCGACCGCAGGAAGCGTTGTTGCTTGCCTTGCTATGTGGGCGGTCGCGCTGATCATCTTTGTCGCCGTTGTTGCGCTGATCAAGCTGCTCGGCAAAAAGAACGCCGCAAAGGTATAAATCTGCTTTTCCTTCCGCTTTCCGATCTCATGATCGGAAAGCGGATTTTTCTTTATTCGGCACGCACAAAACAGCTTTTCTGTCAAAATATGCAGGCAGATGGAGAAAAAAGCATGCTTTCCTCTTTACAAATCCGCCGCTTTGTGCTATACTTAACGTATAAAAACAGCACTTATCCTATCCACACACAGGAGGCATTCCACATGCAATATGACGTTATTATCATCGGTGCCGGCCCCGGCGGTATCTTCGCCGCCTACGAGCTGCTGCAGCACAAGCCAAATATCAAGATCGCCGTCTTTGAGGCAGGTCACGAGCTGAGCCGTCGCCGCTGTCCTATTGACGGGGAGAAAGTCAAAAGCTGCATCAATTGCAAAACCTGCTCCATTATGAGCGGCTTTGGGGGTGCGGGCGCATTCTCGGACGGAAAGTACAATATCACCAACGACTTCGGCGGCACATTGTATGAATACATCGGCAAAAAGACCGCTTTGGATCTGATGCATTACGTCGATGAAATCAACCTCAAATTCGGCGGTGAGGGCACCAAGCTGTATTCCACCGCAGGCACGCGCTTCAAAACGCTGTGCATTCAGCACGACCTGCACCTACTCGATGCCTCGGTTCGTCACCTGGGTACCGATATCAATTACATCGTACTGGAAAACATTTATGCATATCTGCAGGATAAGGTCGCATTTTTCTTCGATACACCCGTGGAAACCATCAAGATCATCGCGGGTGGCTACGCCATCAAATGCAAGAGCGGCACCTATTCCTGTCACAAGTGCATCGTTTCTGTCGGACGCAGCGGCAGCAAATGGATGGAAAAGGTATGCGCCGAGCTGGACATTCCCACAAGCTCCAACCGCGTGGACATTGGTGTCCGCGTTGAGCTGCCGGCCAGCGTTTTCGCGCATCTGACCGATGAGCTGTACGAGAGCAAGATCGTCTACCGCACCGAAAAATACGGCGACAAGGTTCGTACCTTCTGCATGAATCCCAAGGGGGCCGTGGTCAATGAAAACACCAACGGTATCATTACCGTCAACGGTCACAGCTACGAAGATCCCGCAAAGCAAACCGAAAACACCAACTTTGCCCTGCTTGTTGCCAAGCATTTCTCCGAGCCCTTCAAGGACTCCAACGGCTACGGCGAATCCATCGCAAGGCTGAGCAACATGCTCGGTGGCGGCGTCATCGTCCAGCGCTTTGGAGATTTGATCCGCGGTCGTCGCTCCACGCCCGATCGCATCAGCGAGGCCTTTATCACGCCGACACTCAACGCTACGCCAGGTGATTTGAGTCTGGTGCTGCCCAAACGGATCCTTGACGGTATCATCGAAATGATCTACGCGCTGGATAAGGTCGCACCCGGTACGGCCAACGACGATACGCTTCTGTACGGCGTAGAGATCAAATTCTATAATATGGAAGTTCAAGTCAACAAGCAGCTGGAGACCTGCTATCCCGGATTGTATATTATCGGCGACGGAAGCGGCATCACCCATTCCCTCTCCCATGCATCCGCCAGCGGTGTCTACGTGGCTCGTAATATTACCAATCATTAAACGGAGGACGACATTACCATGAATTTTTTGGAAGAAAAGATTGTAAAAGACGGCATCGTCAAAACCGGCAACGTGCTCAAGGTTGACAGCTTTTTGAACCACCAGATGGACATCGCGCTGATTGAGGAGATCGGTCGCGAGTTCAAGCGCCGCTTTGGCCATAAGACCATCACCAAGGTGCTGACCATTGAGGCCTCCGGCATCGGCATCGCTGCGTTTGTCGCAAAGGAGTTCGGCGTGCCGCTGGTGTTTGCGAAAAAGTCCAAGTCGATCAACATCGACGGAGATATGTTTGTCGCCGAGGTGGAATCCTTTACCCACAAAAACAAAAATCAGGTCATCGTCTCCAAGAGATTTCTGACCGAGGGAGAGCACGTTCTGA
>JAFTSR010000103.1 GCA_017467225.1 Clostridia bacterium
CGATCTGATCACGGCCAACATTGTGGCGGATATCATTATCCGCATGACGCCCGACGTAGGTGAGCTGATGCATGAGAACACCGTGCTGCTGGTCTCCGGTATCATCGAGGAGCGCAGTCAGGATGTTGTGGACGCGCTGAACGAGCACGGATTTTGCGTTATTGAGCGCGCGCTGGATAACGGCTGGTGCGCTATGGCGGTCAAGAAGGCGTAAGCGCTACCAAATTTTCACTTGCTAAGGAGGTCGCAATGGGTCTGACATATGAGCAAGCGTATGATATTGCCGTTGTTGGCGCAGGGCCTGCTGGTACGGTTTTTGTCAAGGAGATCGCACAAGCCCGTCCCGAATTGAAGATCGTTCTCATTGACGGTCAGTCGCCGGAGTCGGCCAAGCCATGCGGTGGACTTTTAGCGCCCGATGCCCAAAAGCTTCTTGCAAGATTTGACCTGGTTCTGCCCAAAAGCGTTTTGGAGGATCCGCAGATTTTTGTGGTCGAAACCATCGATATCGGGCAAAAATTGGTACAGTATTATCAAAGGCATTATCTCAACATGGACAGATACTCCTTTGACCGTTGGTTGCTTTCTCTCATCCCACCGCACGTGGATATTTGCCAAGGCAGGTGCGGCGAGATCAAAAAAGATGGTGACCTTTATACCGTTTGCATCCGCCAGGGAGAGAACGATCTGTCGGTGCGTGCCAAGACTGTCGTTGGTGCGGATGGCGGCGGCTCGGTCGTTCGGCGTACCTTTTTCACGCCGATGCGCGTACAGTACGTAGCCATACAGCAATGGTTTGAAAACCGCGGACAGAGATTGCCCTACTATTCCTGCATTTTTGATGCACAAACGAGTGACAGCTGCTCGTGGACGATACATAAGGGAAATTACGTTATCTTTGGCGGAGCGTTTGAACGACAAGGATGCCGTCAGGCGTTCGACGTACAAAAAGCGCGTCTTGAAGCCTTTCTGGGCAGCTCGTTTGGCAAGGAGATCAAGACCGAGGCTTGTCTTGTTTCCAGTCCGCGTGCCATGAAGGATTTTTGCACGGGAGCGGATGGTGTTTTCCTTCTCGGAGAGGCGGCCGGCTTTATCAGCGCCAGCTCCTTTGAAGGACTCAGCAGCGCGATGTACAGTGGAAAGCTGTTGGCTGACGCATTTGCTCAAGGATCAACCACGGCAGAGATACAGAAGCGCTACCGCAGCAGTACGCGCGCCTTGCGCTTCAAGCTTCGTCTGAAATCGGTCAAAAGAGCCATACTGTGCACGCCATGGATGCGCGGCATCATTATGCGCAGCGGAATACAGAGCATACAGCCGTATAGAAATCCTTATAAAAAATAAAGAAAGTTCCTACGCAGTCGTTTTGCGACTTGTAGGAACTTTTTTGCGTATTACGAAATTCTTTGACGATACATGGCGCATGCAACCGCCCAGCTGGTAAGGTCAAGTGCGAGATATGCGGGGTAGCCGACGGCAAGCACGTAGATGGCCAACGTGGCGTTGGAGATGCGAGGACCCGGAACCAACTGCTTTTGGGTCATAGCCAAAAACAGCGCGACCAGGATCATAACGATCAGCACCAGAATGATCTCTGTCCGAAAGCCTTTGTATGCGAATAAAAATTTTTTGCCGTCCTGCTTTGCGCGGCGGTATTCCTGCAGCAGGGTGCGGTCAAAGCCTCGCATAAGGGTGAAGTAAATCCAACCGATCAGCGCTGCGACGGCGGAAAACAGGATCAGCCGCAGCAGCTGATAATCTCTCACAAAATCGGTCACCGCACCGAAGATGGCCGAGCCGAACATGTAGACTGCGGTATAAAGGCAAGCAAAAGCACCGAGTGATTTCAGTTTTTTTCCGATCATACCGCCACCTCGTCAAACATCGTTTCGCGTGACATCCTCGGGAGTTTCACGGCGCACAGCTACATAGTCGCATCCGCGCCCGTCACCCAAGTCCTTGCTGCGCAGCATAACGACAGGTAGCTTGGGAATGCGGTTGTAATTGGACGACATGGCGTAGTTGTAAGCACCTGTGGTCAGTACCGCCAACGTGTCGCCGCGGCAAACGGAGGAGGGCAGTGCGACGTTCTCCTGCAAAATGTCACCGCTCTCACAGCAACGACCTGCGACGGTGCAAACAAAATCGCAGTCTACCTCGGCACGATTGGCGATCATGACGGTATAGGGCGAGCGATAAAGCGCATAACGGGGGTTGTCGGTCATACCGCCGTCCACCGAAACGTAATTCTTGTATCCGGGGATCTTTTTGATGGTTCCCACCGTATAAAGCGTCATGCCGGCATCGGCAACGATGCTGCGTCCCGGTTCCATACTAATGGAGGTCAGATCGATGCCAAGCTGCGCGGCATACTAGCGCAGAAGATCGGCGACCTGACGGATATTGGCGGCAATGTCAATGTAGGGGTCGCTTTCCTTGTAGCGCACGCCGTAACCGCCGCCAAGATCAAGCTCGCAGGGAACGAAGCCGGTCTTACCCTTGATGTCAGCGATGAAATCCAGCATAATCTCGCCTGCGCGAAGGAAAACCTCGGAGTCGAAAACCTGCGAGCCGACGTGGCAGTGGAAGCCGGAGAGGCGAACGTGCGGCAGCGAGAGCGCAATGCGGGTGATGGCTTCCGCCTGTCCCGTTTAGATGGCGGAGCCGAACTTGCTGTCTACCTTACC
>JAFTSR010000104.1 GCA_017467225.1 Clostridia bacterium
AGGCATCAAGATCGACTACGGCCAGAAGATCGGTAAAACCATTATCTTTGCGAAAAATCACCGCCATGCCGAAAAGATTTTTGAAGTGTTTAATAAAGAGTATCCGCACCTAAACGGTTTTGCAAAGGTTATTGATAACAAAATCAACTATGCGCAGAGTGCTATTGACGAATTTTCTGATCCCAAGAAACTTCCGCAGATTGCAATCTCGGTCGATATGCTCGACACGGGTATTGATGTGCCCGAATGCTTGAATCTTGTATTCTTTAAAAAGGTTATGAGTAAGGCAAAGTTCTGGCAGATGATCGGTCGCGGAACACGTCTTTGCCCCGGACTGATCGATGGCGAAGATAAGAAAATGTTTTACATCTTTGATTTCTGTGGAAATTTCGAATTTTTCCGAATGGGAGGCAAAGGAAGATCTGCCAATCAAATTGCGCTGCAGGGTGCGATCTTTAACCTGAAAGCACAAATGGTATTTAAGCTTCAGGATCTTGCTTATCAAACCAAAGAGTTAATTGCTTTCCGTAAAGAACTCGTGGATGATATGGTGCGAAAGGTGAAGGAACTTAACAAGGAGAACTTCGCAGTTCGCCAACACCTTAAATATGTTGAATTATATGCAAATGCAGATAGTTATGTCGCCCTCTCTTACGAGGATACTTTAATTATCGCGAACGAACTTGCGCCTCTTATTACACCTGACGAAGATGATCCCAAGGCTATGCGTTTTGATGCGTTAATATATGGTATTGAGCTAGCATATCTGGTTGGCAAGAAATACAACAAGGCGCGCAGTGATTTGTATAAAAAAGTGGCAGATATTGCCGGAGTCGCTAACATTCCCGAGATCATGGTGCAGTCAGAACTGATCAATAAAATTCTACACACCGATTATGTGGACACTGCCGGCATTAACGAGTTCGAACACATTCGCAAATGTTTGAGGGATTTAATTAAATATATCCCATACAACGGTGCTATATATCACACCAATTTTGATGATGAAATTCTTTCAATTGATTGGAATGAATCAGAACTCGAAAATGACGATCTGAAGAATTACAAGGCAAAAGCGGAATTCTATGTTCGTCAGCATCAGGATAACGCCGTTATTGCAAAGCTCAAATCAAATATTCCTTTGAGTTCTTCCGATATAAAAGAATTGGAGAAGATTTTATGGGATGAGATTGGCACAAAAGAGGATTATGAAGCGGCGTTTGGAGAAAAACCGCTTGGTGAATTTGTCCGTGAAATTGTGGGTCTTGATATGAGCGCTGCAAAAGCGGCTTTTGCCGTATACTTGAACGATGTAAGCCTTGATGCGAGACAGATCTACTTCGTTAATCAAATCGTTGAGTATATCGTGCACAATGGGTTGATGAAAGACCTATCCGTATTGCAGGAATCCCCCTTCACTGATAAAGGAAGCGTCGTGGAAGTGTTCACTGATCTTACTGTTTGGATGGGCATCCGCAAGGTTATTGAACAGGTAAATGCTAATGCAGTAGCAGCGTAAATGAAGTTTTTGATAGAATGCTTTATTATGAGGAGGCTTCTGACGGGCCGTTGATACTTATATGTTTGACGACGTATATAATGTTGGTGTAAAGCAGGAAGAAAGAGAACTCTATTACGTTGACTAAAAACAGCGGCGATCTTGCCGTGAGGTGTAAACTTTGATAGAAAACAAAAATTCCGCCGTCTTAGACTATCTAGGATGGCGGGTTTGCTTTTTCTTATTGAAATAATAGTCATCACATCCGATGTGCGAATTTTGATTTCGCACATTCTCCAAAAGAAACCTCCTTTGCTACAATAGTGGCAAAGGAGGTGGTTTTACGGTAAATTCATTGAGGAGTTTTATTACGGCGATTCGGGGCTGGATTGGTAAAAGACCACCCCCTCTCCTCGTTGGTGCGAGGGGAGGGGGCGTTGCTATTTTCGGAATTACAGCGAATAGGGCTGTTTTTCGCCGCCGGCTTCGGCGCTGGCGCGCAGCGCGGAGATGAGCTTGACCGTCTTGGCGGCGCTCTCCGGCGGGTTTTCGGTGTTCGCGACGCCGGTTTCCAGCAGGTCGATGAAGTAGGCGATCTCAGCCGTGTAGAAGTTGTTGGGCGTCCAATCGGGGGTGTAGGGCTCACCCTCCCGCGGATAGACCGTGATCTTGCCGCCGGCAAAATCGACCGATGCGTGCTCGAAGGCTACGCGGTAATCACAGGTAAACGGCAGGCCCTGCTGCGACCAGTCGCCGATCGCCAGCATGGAGAAGCCCGGATAATACAAGCGGCTATGCGCCAGGTCGTTTTTGGAATACACGTCCTGTGCGTCGCACGAGATGGCTGTCGGCTCGCCAAACAGATAGCGCAGCATATCGATATCGTGGATATGCATATCCAAAATACAACCGCCCGAGCGCTCCGCATCCATAAACCAGTTATCCCAACCCCAGATCGGCGGTGCGCTGAGACGGCGAAATACACCGGACAGCGGCTTGCCGAAGGTGTTTTCCTCGACGACCTTTTTGAGATAGAGATACTCATTGCCAAAGCGCAGGCATTGGCCGATCATCAGCTGACGGTCGGCGGCCTTGGCGGCCTCGCACATGCGCAGGCAATCCTCATAGCACAGGCTCATCGGCTTTTCCGAAAGCACGTGATAGCCACGGTTTAACATCTCAATAGCCAGCTCCGCGTGCAGGAAGGTGGGCACGCAGATATCCACCATATCGAAGCTCTCGTTGGCCACCATATCACGCCAGTCGGTATACCGTTTGACGGTTTCGCTAAGCGCTTCGTTGTCGCTGCCGATGTTGATCTCCATGTTGCCGCCGAAGCGAGTCGGATCGATATCGCAAACCGCCACCAACTGCATTTTGCCTTCTGCTTCCAGCTCGCGGTAGGCCGGCATGTGCGCCGCCTGCGCAATACCACCGAAGCCAAGTAATGCTACTTTAATCATAACCGTATCTCCTTTACTGTTGAGCGTTAAAAATGTTATCCATCGCTGTGAGATTGCGCTTGAGCAACGCTTCCACGTCGCCGTCACGGGCCGAGACCTCGGCAGTCACCCAATCGTCGTAGCCGACTTCGGCCAACGCGGCCATCACTGCCGGATAATTGACGTCGCCTTCGCCGATATCCACAAAGCCCTGCAGCGTACCGTCGCTGCGGACGTAATCTTTAAAATGGACTTTCTTGATGCGCGAGCCGAGGATGCGGATCCAATGCTCCGGATAGCCGTTGACCACCACGTTGCCGACATCGAAATACGCACCCACCCACGGACTGCCGATCTTATCGATAAAATCGCGCATTTCCAGCGGCGAGAGCAGCATCTTGTTCCACACGTTTTCCACACCGATGCACACGCCGTATTGCTCGGCGTAGGGGGCCAGCCGCTTCAGCGCATCCAGCGCGCGATCGTAGGCCACGTCGTACGGCACGACCTCATCGTCGCACTCCCACATGCCGGGCAGTACCAGAATGGTGTCGCACCCCAGCCACGAGGCAAGCTCCAGCTGACGGAGGATCATCTCCTCGCCACGCCGACGCTTGTCCGGATCGTTGGAGGTGAGGGAGTACGCCCAGCAATCGTCGCACACTAGGCTGTAAAACGACAGACCGTACGACTCGCCCAGCCGACGCAGGGCGTCGATCTCTGCCTTGGTGGCGTTGTACGTCACCGGACCGGCTTCGCCCAGACCGACCTCCACACCGTCGTAGCCGCAGGCTTTGGCCAGCGCAAAGCACGCGTTGGGATCGCGGTCGGAAAAGGCCCAGATGCTGATACCTTTCTTCATAAACAATCGCTCCTTGACAAGAAAT